>JANOUJ010000240.1:0-2198 GCA_031416815.1 Chitinophagaceae bacterium | reverse complement strand
GATAAAAGCCGGGTATGACACCCGTTTAGCTGCTTTTGAAGTTTTAGTTCCTGCATTAATAAATGTTTATCAAACAAAAGTTTTAACAAGCGATACTGTCTATCCCCATTTAAAAGAAGTAATTGATGTTTTAAAGAATTGGGATTACCGCTGCAGTGAGAATTCTGTTGCCACAACACTGGCTATTACCTGGGGAGAAAAACTTTTACCCCTCATCAACAAAATTAAAGGCATAGATGACCAGGTTGAAAAAACAAAACAGTTTGCTGCTAACGCAACTATTACCAACATCATTGAACCCATGCTGGCAACGATTAAAGAGCTGCAAAGCAATTTTGGCAACTGGCAAATTCCATGGGGAGAGATAAACCGCTTTCAACGCATCTCCAATGATATTGAATATAAGTTTGATGACAGCAAGCCGAGCATACCAGTTGCCTATGCATCAGCGCTGTGGGGTATGTTGCCATCTTATAGCAGCAAAACTTATCCTGGTACTAAAAAAAAATATGGCTATCATGGTAACAGTTTTGTTTGTGCTGTTGAGTTTGGTAAGCGGATAAAAGCAAAATCTTTATTAGCAGGAGGTGAAAGCGGGGATCCAAATTCAAAACATTTTTTTGATCAAGGCTTGATGTACAGCAAAGGGCAGTTTAAAGATGTGTTGTTTTATAAAGAAGATGTGTTGAAGTTTGTAGAAAGGAAGTATCATCCGGGGCAATAATAACTTTGCCAAAGATTTGAACTTTGGCAAAGTTTACATTAGTTAAATAAGTTTCTAAATTACCTGTTTTAATATTTCACGCTGACTACCTGTAACATGCGATTTAAACTTTTCATACCATGCCTTCCATTCTTTTGTTGCCATACTTTTTGATAATGATCGTTCATAGTCCGAAAGAGAATCATGACCTTCTTCAAAGATCAGGCGGTAAGCCTCTCCGGTGAAGTCGGATAATATCCTCGCCGATTTTGCATCGGGCAACATACTCTTGCTGTAAGCTTCATCCAATAATGCTTTTGCTTCTTTGTAAGCTCCAAAACGTAGCTGAAAAATATCACGGACAATAAACATGGCTGTAGTTTTAAAAAATTAATGATCTTATTTAGCGGTCTTTGCGTAATCCAGCATTCCCTGGAAATCTACAACCACGGCTGGTTTATTACCAACCACCCAGGCATCGTGGCCCATGGGCAATAATGACACATCGCCTGGCTTACATTCTAAAATGGTTCCATCATCCATTTTCACCATTATCGTTCCTGATACATGGTATTGAAAATGGGGCGCTTCACAACTGCTTGTTTTAACCAGCGGCTGTAAAGATTCAGACCATTTCCATCCCGGTTGAAATGTTGCACGGCCAATAGTGGCATTGCCAATTTTGATCAGTTCCAATTTTCCTTTAGGAAATTCCCTTACTTCATCCGGTTTGGTAAAATTCCTTACCTCTCCTTTTTCAGTGAGGATTATTTTGGTTTTGTCGTTAGGTTGATGAGCAACCAATAAAGTTGATATGGCAAAAAATGCCAGAAAGATTCCTGTTTTCATTGTTTTTAATTTTAAGGTGAATAATCTTTTTGTTCGATTTATAGATTGATACAAAGATGCGTTCATAAAGAGGCTGTTTCCTTGTATAAATTTCGGGAGGTTATGTAAATTTCAGAATTTTTACGTAAAGCCAGTGAAGTTTTTTTTATTTCTTTTGAAATTTCTGCCGGTCTTTCGGTAGTTCTTTAATATGGTACTCCTGTATCAACGCAGGATTCTCCGGCGATAGCGTAAAATACACTTCCATATTTATTTTCTCACCTTCAATAATAAAGCTGCCACGCAACTGGTTCTCAGGCTTTGTTGCTTTCACTGAAATGATTTTTCCTGCTTTGCTGTATAAATTTTTTGCATCTTTCTTTAAACTGTCAATGGGGTAATCAGGAAAAAAGTTTTCTGCAAAAATGCCGCTTTGTTCAGCATTCTTCCAATCAGGTAAAATTTTTACCAACTCATTTTTGCGCTGCTCTAAAATTTTTGACGGAACAATTTGCCTGGGTTGCAGGCCGGCTATTTTAATTAAGGTATCAAGCACCCGCATGTTTATGGCGCCCATAGGTGCATACGTACGATTGGCAAATGCAGCCACACCAATACCATAATCGGGCATGATGCGCCACTGGCTGCCAAACCCAGGCAGGCCACC
>JANOUJ010000239.1:0-3822 GCA_031416815.1 Chitinophagaceae bacterium | reverse complement strand
AGGTAATATAACAAACGCTTCTATACCGATGAATTCGGGCGTTACATCAATAAGCCCGTTATTGGCAACTGATCTTGATGGTAGCATAGCATCTTATACCATCATTAACATTCCGCCTTATTATTATGGTAAATTATTAGTGTACAATAGTATCACCCTTTTGTATGATACCATTGCAATTGGAAATAAACTGCTCACTACTGCCCAGGCTGCAACCTTAAAATTCCTTCCCTCGGGGTTATTTGCCGGTGCTGTAACCTTTACTTATACTGCAAAAGACAATCTTAATGCTACAAGTGCTTCGGCAACATTTACCATACCGGTAACCTGCCCTGATCCTGTGGCAACCAATTTAAATAATGCTGTAGTGTCAAGCAATGCGGGCCCGGCTTTATTGCAAAGTCTTGCGGCAACAACGGCAGGTAGTATTTCGGGCTTTTACATTACTGATCTGCCGGCAGCAACCCAGGGCGTACTTGTATTGGACGGCTTACCGGTAACCACCCAACAGTTTATTCCATTGATTTATGCCAGCAGGCTGGAGTTTGACCCCGAGCCTTCATTTGCCGGAACAGCCAGCTTCAGGTATACAGCGGTTGATAATTTAGGGTCTAATGATAAAACACCTGCAACCGTAACCATTCCGGTTACCAGCTCGGTACCATTTGCCCTTGAAAGAATAAGCCAGGTTATCACCAATACCATTGGTACTGCCGCCTCGTCCATACCGGCCTTGAGCGGGTACGATAATGATGGTTCCATTGTTTCATACACCATTAAAACATTACCAACAAATGGTACGCTTTACGTTAACGGCGCTGCAGCAACGGTTAACCAGGTACTTACCCCGGCACAGGTTGCCTTATTGTCCTTTGATCCGGTAGACAACTTTGCGGGCACTACTTTCTTTACTTTTACAGTAAAGGACAACAGCAACATTAATTCGGCCCCTGCGCAGTATACTATTGTTAGTAATCTTCCACCAGTTACCTATAATGTAGTTACCGCGGGAATGGTTGCCAGCCAGGCACTTACATCAATTCTGCCACTTGTGGCCACCGACAACGGCTCAATAGCATCCTATTCTATTTTAACTTTGCCTGCTGCTACCGATGGCGTTTTATACCTGAATAATGTACCCGTTACCTCGCTGGCGCAGGTTAATTCTTTAAACTCCACACAGGTAAATCAATTGAAGTTTTTACCATCATCCAGTTTTTCAGGAGCTATATTTTCCTACAGTGCTTACGATAACATGGGGATCATTGATGTTACACCGGCAGTATATACCATTCCTTATTTTAACCAAAGTGCCCTTCCTGTAAACCTCCTGTCATTTTCAGGAATGAAATTAAATACCGAGGATCTGCTTAAATGGTCAACTTCACAGGAGGTCAATTCCGACCGTTTTGAACTGGAGCACAGTACTACCGGTACAAATTATGTGAAGATCGGGCAGGTAGCTGCAAAAGGCTACTCGCTGGTGCAAGCTGATTACTCTTTTACCAATAAGAATGTGGCCGTTGGGGTAAATTATTACAGGTTAAAGATGATTGACAGGGATAACCAGTTCAAATATTCCCCGGTAGTTACTTTAAAAAGAGGAGATGGAGCCGCCGGTACACCGGGCAACAGCAGCGTATCACCCAATCCTTTCACTAACAGAATTGTGATCAGGCTGGAATCTGAAAGAAAGATGGAAACACGTTTTGCCATTTACGATATGAACGGTAAACTAATGATATCAAAAAACGTGTGGCTTGCAATAGGTATCAACCAGGTAATTATGGACGGGCTGGATGCCCTGACAAATGATGTGTATATTCTAAAAATAGAGAACAATGATATAAAAGTGTCGACCAAGCTTTTAAGGATGCAATAAATCAATTATTTTTTTTCAACCTGATAATAACCACCGCCTCATGAAAATGGGGCGTTTTTTTATTGATTGAGATGGGACAAAACAGGGATTGGCTGTGAACTCAAACAATTATACTTTTAAAAATACCTATTTAATAATCCGCTAAATTCAGCATCATTTTACTGATTCTTCTTAAAATCATTTATTTTTAGGTTTGCTTTTCTTTAAAAAAAGATTAAACCAATTATATATGAAATACAGTGCCACACAGAATTTTATCAACGGAAAATTTGTCAACGCACAATCCCTGCAATTCATGAATATTGTGTCGCCGGTTGACGGAACATTATTATCTGCTGTGCCCATGTCAACCGCCACCGACCTGGATGATGCAGTTAAAGCCGCAAAAAATGCTTTCCCGGCCTGGAGTCGTACACCCATCAAAGAAAGGGTACAGGTTTTCTTTCGCTATAAAACATTACTTGAAAAAAACCTCAAAGAACTGGCTGAATTATGCAGTGAAGAAAATGGTAAAACCTACGGTGAATCTGTCGCCGAAATTGAAAAATGTATTGAACTTACTGAATTCGCAACCTCTTTACCACAACTGGTTACCGGCGAGTTGCTGGAAGTAAGCCGTGGTGTTGAGTGTAGAACCGAACATGTGCCGCTTGGTGTGGTTGCATCCATCGTTCCTTTTAATTTTCCAAGCATGGTACCCAACTGGACATTGCCCAATGCCATTGCACTTGGTAATTGCATGATCATGAAACCATCAGAAAAAGTGCCATTGAGCTGCGGACGTTTAGCGGAGTTATTAAAAGAAGCCGGTTTACCTGATGGCGTTTTTAATGTGGTACATGGCGATGTAGAAATTGTAAATGCCATTTGTGATCATCCGAAAATTGAAGCCGTTTCTTTTGTTGGTTCTACAAAAGTTGCCAAGATCGTTTATCAACGTGCCACATCCAATTATAAAAGATGTTTGGCTTTGGGCGGTGCAAAAAATCATTTAATGGTTTTACCAGATGCCATACCGGGTATGACGGCGCAGAATGTTGCCGCCAGCATGAGCGGCTGTGCAGGACAGCGTTGTATGGCTGCCAGTGCCATGATTGGCGTGGGAAATGTAGATGCGATCATTGACAAAATTTGTGAGGAAGCAAGAAAAATTATTCCTGGTGAAAACCTGGGTGCAGTAATAAACAAACAAAGCAAAGAAAGAATTGAAAGATATATCGGCGAAGCAGAAAGAGACGGCGCTAAAATTTTAGTTGATGGCCGGAATGTAAAAGTGGCCGGTAAAGAAAACGGTACTTACGTTGGCCCAACTGTTATTGATTTTGTAACCCCACAGATGAGTGTTGCAACAGAAGAGATCTTTGGCCCGGTGATTTCTATCATGCGTACCAATACGGTTGATGAAGCATTGGCTATTGAAAATGCAAACCCTTATGGTAATGCCGCCAGCGTATTTACACAAAATGGCGCTATGGCCCGTTACATCATTGATCATGCAAGCGCCGGAATGATTGGGGTGAATGTAGGTGTACCTGTACCACGTGAGCCTTTTAGTTTTGGTGGATGGAATGAAAGTAAGTTTGGTGTGGGAGATATTACGGGAAAGAGTTCGATTGAATTCTGGACGAAGTTAAAGAAGAGTACAACCAAGTGGAATGCCGAGGCAGGAGTGAACTGGATGTCTTAGAACACGGATGACACAGGTTGGACGGATAAAAAAGGATTTTTATTCTGCTTTGCAAAATAAAATAAGGATCACCCTTTTACGCAAGAATTATTATTGCCCCGAAATTATTTAAGCAGCCACTAAAGCAAGAAGACATAAAGAAATTTTTTCTGCGAAAATAAAGAATGCGAAGTATTCAACTTAGTGGCTTAGTGTCTTAGTGGCAAAAACATTTGCGCAGCAAATAAAAAACTTGCTTCGGGAAATAATTATA
>JANOUJ010000238.1:0-2850 GCA_031416815.1 Chitinophagaceae bacterium | reverse complement strand
TCACCTTTTTTGTGTGCCATGTTTATTAAGTTTTTTGTTTTTTGTTTTTAGTTTTGTGTTAAGCACTTTTAAAATGCAGCAACACTTAACTATTAACCTTTAACTTTTTTAATTAAGCGATTGCAGTTACTTTAATGTGGGTATACTGCGTACGATGTCCGTGCTTTTTACGGAAACCTTTTCTCCTTTTCATTTTAAAAGCGATCACCTTGTCGCCCTTAATAAGGTCGCTGATAATTTCAGCTTTAACTACTACTTTTACTGCCGAACCAACAACAACGTTTCCGTCGCTATCTGTCATCAATACTTCGGCAAACTCTACTGAGTCACCGGTCTTGCCCTCTATATGAGGAACGTATAAGCTGTCGCCTGCTTTAACTTTAAATTGCTGACCTGCTATTTTTACTACTGCTAACATAAAATTCCCAAATTTAGGACGGCAAAGGTAAGGGTTTAACGTTAAAATTAAAGCTCATTTTATAAAAAATATACACCGGATCAGGCAATTTGGGGAAAACGGCCATTATACAACTTGAAATTCAGGTAAAACAGGCTTTATAAACAGCATATTCTCTTTACATTCGCCCTCAATGATATACTATATAACTCGTTTTATATCCATTCTTTTTACGGTTTATGCCTTTTTGGTCTTTGTGGGCTTCCTGCTGCTGATATTTATACCCGTAGTTATCGCCTCCTTTTTTGGCAAGATCATCGGAGGTAACTTCATATATAAGCTTTGTCATCTGTGGGCCGATTTCTTTTTATTTATGACCGGTATCAGCCATCGTAACTTATACGAAGCGCCACATGACCGGTCCAGGCACTATGTATTTGTATTTAATCATATTTCTTATATGGATATCCCGATTTTGCTGAAAAGCATACGCCGGCAAAAAATAAGGATACTGGGCAAGGCCGAGATGGCTAAGGTTCCAGTGTTTGGTTTTATATATAAAAGCGCTGCGGTTCTCGTGGAAAGAGGCGATCCACAAAAACGGGCAAGAAGTGTACAACAACTTAAATCGGTACTTAATAAGGATATTTCTATCGTTATCGCTCCTGAAGGCACTTTCAATATGACCCACAAGCCCCTAAAGGAATTTTATGATGGCGCATTTAAAATTGCTATTGAAACGCAGACACCCATCAAGCCTGTTTTATTTCTCGATGCCTATGATCGTATGGGTTATGAATCTATATTTTCCATAACCACCGGCAGGTCCAGATCAATTTACCTGGAAGAAATATCAGTTGAGGGGCTCACTTTAAATGATGTAGATTTTTTAAGAGAAAAAGTATATGCCATAATGGAAGCAAAACTGTTGGCTTACAATGCAAGCTGGATTAAACCTGGATCCGTTAGATAGAACGGATTATCTTTAAGAATGAACAATGGGTAAGGGAAACGAAATACTTTTTGCAGATGACTCATCTGGCTTTTGGGCTGAGATCATGCTTCCGCTGGCACTGCCAACAACATATACATATTCTATTCCAACCCGGTTTTTACAAAGAGCTTTGCCCGGATGCCGGGTAGAAGTAGTGTTCGGCAAACAAAAAAAATATGCCGGCATCATCAAATCGGTACGGGATAAAAAGCCGCCTTATCCCACAAAAGAAATATTGAATGTGCTGGACGATGAACCGATCCTGTATCCCCAGCAATTGCAACTGTGGCAATGGCTCAGCGAATATTATATGTGCAGCGAAGGTGAAGTGATGTCTGCAGCACTACCTACGCATTTTAAACTAAGCAGCGAAACCATTTTAATTTATAACGAAGAGATTGGCGAAGACTTTACCCATTTAAATGATGAAGAGTTTTTAGTAGCAGAAGCCTTGTTGCTGAAAAAAGAATTACGATTAACAGAAGTGCAGCAGATACTGGATGTTACACATGTGTATCCACTGATAAAAAAATTAATAGATAAGAAAGTCTGCTTTGTTTGGGAAGCCATGGATGAGCAATACAAGGTGAAGAAAGAAAACTATGTAATGCTTAACCCTGAGTACAGCAGCGATGATAAAATGGGGGAGTTGCTCAACAACTGGAGCAGAGCACCCAAACAAATGGAGCTGCTTCTGGCGTACCTGCATCTGCAAAAAACAGCAGGAGATGTTATTCAAAGCGAATTGCTGAAAAAATCAGGGGCTTCAGTTGCTCAATTAAAAGGCCTTACAGAAAAAAATATTTTATTTGTCGAAAAACGATCGGTTGACCGGATAAGATCTTTACCCAAGAACGTGGAAATAGATTTTGAGTTTAGTGCGGCACAGCAGGAAGCTTCTGATAAAGTGGCCAATGCATTTGAAGATAAAAATGTGTGCCTGTTGCATGGCGTAACCAGCAGCGGCAAAACACAGGTGTATATTAAACTAATTGAAAAGTATTTTAGGGAAGGGAAACAGGTTTTGTATTTATTGCCCGAGATCGCTTTAACAACACAGATCATCCGGCGGCTGCAAAAACATTTTGGCGGCAACATCACCATCTATCATTCAAGATTCAATAATAACGAACGCATTGAATTGTGGAACAAGATACGCACCGGCGAAGTAAAGATCGTACTGGGTGCCAGGAGTGCCCTTTTTCTGCCCTTTAAAGCCCTTGGACTGATCATAGTGGATGAAGAGCACGATCCGTCATTCAAACAACAGGATCCGGCTCCCAGGTACAATGCAAGGGATGCTGCTATTTATTATGCATCCTTATTTAAAGCAAAAGTTTTGCTGGGCAGCGCCACACCATCGGTTGAAAGTTATTTTAATGCCATGCATGATAAATATGCATTGGTGGAATTGAATGAACGCTTCGGAGGCATCAAGTTGCCCGAGATTGAAATTATA
>JANOUJ010000237.1:0-4507 GCA_031416815.1 Chitinophagaceae bacterium | reverse complement strand
GAAAGTTAATCTTCTTCTTTTACAAAAGTTAATGGTTGAATACGGTAAGCATTTACCTTTTTCCCATCCTGGATGGCGGGCTGCCACAAAGGTGAGTTTTCAATAACACGAATGGCTTCTTCATCTAAAACAAATTCTACTGATCTTCTAAGGTGTATATCTACACAGGCTCCTGAAGTATTTACTACAAAACAAATTTTTACCGTTCCACCTTTTACAGATTTATCACCCACTTCCGGATCCAATGCTCCCGATAAATACCTGATCCAGTCATTATCTCCTTTTTTATACTGTGCTTCTTTATCCACCTTATCAAATTTTTTATGATCGGTGCCAGGTTCTTTTGGCAGCGTATCCGGGTTGATAATTTTTATCAAAATACCCTTTTCATATTGTTCTTCTAAAATTACCTTACCCGTATCATTAAAATAAAACCAGGTTTTTTCTTTTACATTATTGGTATAATAACCACTTTTAGTAATAGACCCATCAGGAGCATAATCATAAAAAGCCCCGTGCAATATTTTTAATAAAGAATCAGAATAATTCTTTACCCTTATCAGCGGGGCTCCCAAATTATAATCAAGTCTTTGAAACCCGCCTGGATATTTTTTTACAACAATAAATGAACGGGCTTCCTTTATATCTTCCGTAATGCCGTTATCTCCTACCAATACCAGGTTCACTATCTGCTGGGCATAGGCCGGGACTGTTATTATACAAAATACAATAACGATTATTGATTTTTTCATTGTCTTGTTTTTGTTATTTGAAACAGAAATAAAAAAGTGTCAGCCATTACAACCAACACTTCCGGAATCTTTTACTGTACAAACATAAAGATTACAACAACATAATAACGGGGTTCTCTAAATACTTTTTAAGCGTTTGCAGGAAAGCTGCTCCCACAGCGCCATCCACAGTACGGTGATCGCAGCTCATCGTCAGTTTCATATAGTTGCTTACACCAAATCCATCGGCTTTTTTTACCACAGTTTCTTTAATGCGGCCCACTGCTAAAATAGCGCTGTCGGGTGGATTGATAATGGCGGTGAATTCTTCAATATCCATCATGCCCAGATTAGAGATGGTGAATGTATTGCCGCTGAACTCCTGCGGTTGCAATTTTTTATCTTTTGCCTTACCATATAATTCTTTGGCTTCGCCTGCAATTTGTGATAAGGTTTTCTGATCGGCAAAACGTATCACCGGCACGATAAGCCCCTCGGGCGTTGCTACCGCACTGCCAATATGTATATGGTGATTCAGGCGGATAAAATCCGTCATCCAGCTGCTATTTACATTCGGATGCTGGCGCAGCGATAATGCAACTGCCTTTATTATAAAATCGTTGAAAGAAATTTTTACCGGGCTCAATTCGTTTAGTTGTGTACGGATAGCCACGGCATTATCCATGTTAATTTCCATGGTTAAATAAAAATGCGGTGCGCCAAACATACTTTCACCCAGGCGACGTGCAATGGTTTTTCGCATTTGGGTTAATGGTACATCGGTATGGCCCTCCTGGCCATTGATCGTTGGCTGTTGAGCTTTGGCCATGGGTTGCGCTTTCGTCGCTTCCTCTTTATTAGCTGTTGGCACATAACCATCAACATCTTTTTTGGTAACTCTTCCCCCATCTCCACTGCCGTTCACTTTGCTGATGTCGATACCTTTATCGGCTGCCAGTTTTTTTGCAAGTGGAGATGCTTTTAATCTCCCGTTGGTATTATTTGCTTCCGGTTGTTCATCCTCAGAACCCGGTTTGTCGGTTGTTGCTTCTTGTTTGTTGTTAGCGGTAGATTCGCCTGGAGCCTCAGGAGTTGTGTTTGCAATTGCCCCGGCATTTGCACCGGCTTTTTCGGCTGCCACATAAGCACTCACATCTGTACCGGCCTTACCAACAATGGCGATGATCTCATTTATTTTTGCAGCCTTACCAGCTTCTACACCTACATATAATAACGTACCTTCTTCGTAACCAACCACTTCCATGGTGGCCTTATCCGTTTCCACATCAGCAAGCACATCATCTGATTTTACGAGATCGCCTACTTTCTTGTTCCACGATACGATCTTTCCTTCAGTCATTGTATCACTCAACAAAGGCATGCGAATTTCTTTTGCGCCGGGGGGAAGGGACACGGTTTGGGGTTTGCCCGCAGGGCCCTGTGGGTTGTTTGGGGTTTGTGGTTGGGCAATTTCAGTCGCAGGCTTATCAGCAGCTTCTTCTTTGGGTTTATCAGTACTTTCTGTCTTGGGTGTTTCAGCTTTAGCTGTTCCACCTTCTTTATCTAACAGACTTTTATAATCTTCGCCTTCTTTACCAACAATTGCAATGATCTGGTTTATTTTTGCGGCTTCACCGGCAGGTACGCCAATATATAATAAAGTGCCATCCACGTAACCGTTCACTTCCATAGTTGCCTTATCGGTTTCCACATCAGCAAGTACATCATCTGCTTTTACCTTATCTCCTACCTTTTTGTTCCAGGATATTATTTTCCCCTCTGTCATTGTATCGCTTAAAAGCGGCATTCGTATCACTTCTGCCATGGTATAATCGCTTATTTTATCCGCCCGGATTGTTCGGACGGGGATTGAAGTTCGAAATTAATGCAAAATAGGGAAAAGTATAGCTGTTTGCTTTAATAATCAAGTTCCAGGCGCAGCCTGTCTTTTAATTCTTTAACCAGGGGATATTCCTCAATTATCTTCAAGTATTGCTCCCGGGAACTTAAAGGTTTTTCGGCAGGTGTACCGGTTCCCTCTTTCTCACTGATAACTACGTTGTATGCAAGTTGCCGGTTACAAAAAAAATCCTGCAGATCATTAACCAGTTCAGCACGTTCCTGTTCAATAAATTTTTGCTGAATATTGTTTTCAACTACTATCTCGATGGAGTTATTATCGATAATTTTCAACCCCGCATCTTTAAAATTGGCAACGGCGGAATGATTTTTTTTGACTGTAAGTTTTTCAATAAACTTATCCCAACAGATCCTGAGCTCTTCTTCGGTGAGCTCTTTAACTTCTTTACCATTCTTATTTTGTGCAGATACTTTTTTACGAATGGCATCTAAAGAACCCAGTGGCTTTTTTGTTTCAGCAATCGGCGCTTCGGTTTGCCTAACTATTTTTTCTGCTTCCGGTTCTTCAATGATCAACCTGGCTTCATTGCTGTGATTGACTACAGTGACCGGTATCACAGGCATTTCCTGTTCTTTAACCCGGATGGGTTGAATAGATCTGAATGCAACCGGCCGGGCAGTTTCAACTACGTTTTTTTTAGAAACAGTGCCTTCGTTTTTTACCAATTCAACCGCCTGCAACAAGTAACAGAGTTTGATGATGGCTAGTTCCACATGCAATCGCTTGTTGCGTGCCTGTTTGTAATTTATTTCAGCTTCGTTCAACAAATTCAATGCTGCAATCAGCCAGCCTGTTGCGATCTGTTGCGCCGCCTGCAAATATTTTTGTTTAAAATCATCTGCTACTTCCAGCAGTATAGCAGCTTTTGCATCTTTACTAACCAGCAGGTTTCTTAAAAACTCACTATACCCTTCCAGCAATGTATCACCTTCAAAACCTTTTCGGTTTATGTCGTCATACAGCAGCAGGGCATCGCTTAGCTGCTGCATTTGCATACAATCCAGCAGCTTAAAATAATAATCTTCATCGAGGATATTCAGGTGCTCTAAAGTGTTGCCATAAGTTAAAGCACCATTGCTGAAACTCACAATTTTATCCAGTATGCTCAATGCATCACGCATGCAGCCTTCACTTTTTTGGGCTATAATATGCAGGGCAGCTTTCTCTGCCTGTATCTTTTCTTTATCGCATATCTCCTGCAGGTGCTCAATGGTATCGTTGTTGGTGATCCTTTTAAAGTCGAAAATCTGGCAGCGGCTAAGAATGGTTGGAAGTATTTTATGTTTTTCGGTTGTTGCTAGAATGAAGATGGCATAGGGCGGTGGTTCTTCCAGCGTTTTTAAAAATGCATTAAAGGCAGATGAACTCAGCATGTGTACCTCATCCACAATATACACTTTGTATTTACCAGCCTGGGGCGCAAACCGCACCTGTTCTGCAAGGCTGCGTATATCATCTACAGAATTATTACTGGCAGCATCCAGTTCATGAATATTCATGGATGTGCCGGCATCGAAAGAAACACAACTATTGCAGGTATTACAGGCTTCGCCATCGGCAGTCTGGCTTTCGCAGTTGATGGTTTTTGCAAGAATACGGGCACAGGTTGTTTTACCTACGCCCCTGGGACCGCAAAATAAAAATGCATGCGCCAGTTGGTTATTCTTAATGGCGTTTTTTAAAGTGGTGGTTATATGTGCCTGTCCAACCACCGTCGAAAAATTCTGTGGCCTGTATTTTCTTGCTGAAACAATAAACTTATCCATCGCTGCTAATTTCGGTAATCTAAGTTGTAAAAAAGAATTTGTTTTCCCCGATCCTATTCCAAAAACGGGTGCCGTTTAAATTCCTTTGT
>JANOUJ010000236.1:0-2612 GCA_031416815.1 Chitinophagaceae bacterium | reverse complement strand
ACCGAAGCTCCGTACTCCTGTAAAAGCCGATATTGAATTACTTCAAATTGTAGTTCGCCTACGCAGCCGATTATTTTCTTATTACCTCCAAACTGGGTAAACAATTGCGCTACTCCTTCATCAGTAAGCTGTAACAAACCCTTCTCCAACTGCTTGGTTTTCATTGGATCTTTGTTAACTACCTCTTTAAATATTTCAGGTGAAAAACTGGGTATGCCGGTGAAGTAAAAATCTTCTCCTTCGGTCATGGTATCGCCAATTTTAACGTTACCGGTGTCAAATAAACCAACAACATCGCCGGGGTAAGCATCTTCAATTACTTCTTTCTGGCGGGCCAGGAAACTGTATGGATTATTGAACCTTAGATCCTTATCCATACGCACATGATGGTAATAAGCGTTGCGTTCGAATCTGCCGCTGCATACCCTTAAAAAAGCAATGCGGTCACGGTGCTTTGGATCCAGGTTGGCATGTATCTTAAAAATAAATCCGCTAAACTTATCTTCCTCGGGTTTTATATCTCTCGTAGTGGTATGCCTTGGCCTGGGCGTTGGTGCAATACGAATAAAAGTATCCAGCATTTCTTTTACACCAAAATTGTTTACAGCGCTGCCGAAAAATACTGGCGCTGTTTTACCACTGAGGTAATCGGTTTCATTCAATTCTCCATACACACCGTCGATGAGTTCCACATCTTCACGTAAAGTATGGGCATCCTTCTCTCCTATTTTTTTATTGAGGATCTCATCGTTCAGATCTTTTATCTCCACCACATCTTCATCATTGGCCTTGGTACCGGCTGTAAACAACACAAGGCTTTTTTTATGCAGGTCGTACACACCCTTAAAGTCTTTTCCGCTGTTAATGGGCACGGTCATCGGATGCAACTGTATCTTCAATTCATTTTCAATCTCTTCCAGCAGATCGAAACGGTTTTTCCCATCCCTGTCCATTTTATTAATAAAAACAATTACCGGGGTATTACGCATAGCAATAACTTCCATCAGGCGTCGTGTTTGTGCTTCTACCCCATTCACACTATCAATAACCAAAACAACACTATCTACTGCTGTTAATGTGCGGTAAGTATCTTCTGCAAAGTCTTTATGGCCGGGTGTATCCAATAAATTGATGAGATGCCCTTCATATTCAAATGTCATTACACTGGTTGCCACACTGATACCACGCTGGCGCTCTATTTCCATAAAGTCACTGGTAGCATGCTTTTTAATTTTATTACTTTTTACGGCACCGGCAGTTTGTATGGCACCGCCAAACAAAAGGAATTTTTCTGTAAGCGTTGTTTTACCGGCATCCGGGTGAGAGATGATGGCGAAAGTTTTACGTTTGTTTATTTCGTTGAGATATTTCATGCCCCTAATCCGCCGCGGCGGAGAATTACCTATTTTTGATATTAACCGGAATTATTTTCAGAGCCGCAAAGGTAAGGTTTGAAAAACAAATTGAAACTGCTGTTAAAATCTATGCTTCAGGTAAAGCTCCATATTGGTATGCGGTACAAGTGAGTGACACAACTATGATGAGTTAGGGACAAAAGCTCGTCCCAAAAAACAGGGACTATTAAATTTATAAAAGGTTTTGAATTACTTATACTGTTATTGCCTAAGTTCCCCTTCAGGGGACAGGGGCCTCCCTCCGCTCATACATTTTCCTCCTTATTTAAAAATGCAAACCCTAATTTTGAGTTATGCGAAAAACGCTGAATATTCTCGGCAATTCTTTAAAGCTAACTTTTCAGGAACTGAAGGTTAACAAACTCCGCACGGCTTTAAGCCTTACCGGTGTGGCATTCGGCATCTTTTGCATCATTGGCGTGCTGGCTACGGTTAACAGCCTTGAACGCAACATACAAAACGAAGTAAAAAGCCTTGGCACCAACACCATCTACATTGATAAGTGGGATTATAGTGGCGGCCCTGACCAGCCCATCTGGAAATTTATGGCAAGGCCAATACCCAAATACGAAGAAGCCGAAATGGTGAGGCAACGTGCAATGCTGCTGGATGATATTGCTTTTTTAATGCAGACAGGAGGCAGCATTTCGCACAAAGATGATTTGTTGCAAAGTGTAACTGTGTATGGTGTAACGGAGGAGCAAATGACCATCCAGCCGCTGAGTTTTCACCAGGGCCGTTTTTTTTCGGCCAGCGAATTTAATGCCGGCAGTAATGTTTGTTTAATTGGTTTTAACAATGCTGAAGAATTATTTGGAAATACCGAAAGGGCCTTGGGAAAACAGGTGGATGTAAAAGGGAAAAAAGCAACCATTGTGGGCGTGATTAAAAAAGAAGGCCAGAACATGATTGGCTGGGATTATGACAAATGCATTATGCTGCCTTATAATTTCTGCAAACAACTTTTTGAAGAAAAAAATGCCAACCCTATTTTGATAGCTAAAGGCAAGGAAGGCGTAACCACCGATGCGCTGATGGATGAATTAAAAGGCATCATGCGGCAGATAAGAAGATTGAGCCCAAGGCAGGAAGATAATTTTTCCTTAAACAGTGTGGAAGCGTTCAGTAAAGCCATCACCGGTTTTTTTTCTACAGTGAATGTTGTAGGCGCCATCATTGGTGGCATCAGCTTAATTG
>JANOUJ010000235.1:0-15354 GCA_031416815.1 Chitinophagaceae bacterium | reverse complement strand
GACATTTTTTATAACGACTAACTGATGCTTTAAAGCATACATCTTAATGAAAATATCGAAGCCTTATTTTAATGATAAAGACCAAGCATTTGATCATACTCTGGACCCGTGCTATATAGATAGCCAAATCTGAGATAATCTACACCACCTGTTTATTGATAATTATGCAGTAATTATGTAGTAATTAATATAAACTACGTTATAGAATATTAAATATCAATGTTTTATGAATATTCGAATAGAAACTTCTATTCTATCCATTGAACTACGGGACCAGTTGAATGTTGAAATTTGGAGGGCAAAAGTAAGCAATTCTCAGTTTTGGATTTCATTTATAAAAGATTTTATCTTAGCTGTAAACCAAACACACACATCAATCTTAAATCGTCAATCTAAAATCTAAAATCCTATCCTATCTTTGCCCACCAAAAAATCAGATTATGAAGTGGCTGAATATTGTTATTAAATACCGTTTATGGCTTGGCATGGTTTTTTTAGCCCTGGCTATATTTACACATATGCAAACCAGTTTCTGGCCCTCTTTTGTACTGTACCTTATAGCTGTTGTTGCCATTGTGGGGCATTTTCTTTTTGGGCCAATGAGGTTGATACAATCTTATATGGAAGAAGGTGATATGGAAGGCGCTAAAAAAGTGGTGAACTCTATCTGGTTCCCTGCAATTCTCATTAAACCGGTGCGTTCGGTTTATTATACCATCAAAGGCAACCTGGATATGGTTGACCAGAATTTTGACAGTGCCGAAAAAAATATGAAGAAAAGCCTTTCGCTCGGCGGTGGCGCTTTAACCAAGCAAGCCGAAGGTCCCAATAAATTACAATTGGGAATGCTGATGATGCAGAAAGGGAATATTAAACAGGCCGAAAGCTATATCCGCCAGGCCATCAGGGCTGGCTTGCCCGATAATGAAAATAATGCTGCAGCTTACTTACAACTGTGCTCCATCATGATGAATAAAAGAGAGTTCAGGGCTGCTAAAGAATATTTCAGGAAAGCAAAGGGTTTTAAACCAACCACACCTCAGATCGTAGATCAGATAAAACAAATTGAGAAGTATATAACAAGGATGCCCGGGTAAAAACCCCCTCCGCCTCCGCCAGTTGGCGGAGGAACTTAAGAGCTCATAACTCCAATCAGTTTTTCAACTTTCTTAAAGCGGTAATCAAAGATTTGTTGCAACTGTTTTTTTACAAACAACGTATTGGCAATATCTCCCAAAAACCAAAGCGGCAGTTTGTAGTGTACAATGTCTGTCATCTCTACACCTCCTTCAATAGTCTTAAAATGATGCTGGTGATGCCACATGCTGTAAGGGCCGTAGCGTTGCTCATCCACAAAATATTTCTTGTCATCTACATGCGTTATTTCCGTCATCCAGTATAAGGGAATACCCAGGAAAGGGCTTACTTTATATTCAATAACCTGGCCGGCATACATGGTATCTCCATGAAACTGAGAGATTGTTTTAAACCCCATATTGTCCGGTGTAATGGTGGCAAGATTTGCAGGGTTGCTGAAAAAATCCCATGCTTCATCCAGGCTAATGGGTAGCTGCTGTACGGTTTTAAAAGAATAAACTTTACTCATACCGCTTATAACAGTTACTCCTGTTTTTTGTTCACAAATTTTGGTTTCAGGTATTGGCTATCCAGTATCTTTGGCTAATGCGTCACTACCGTGAAATATTGCAAAATAAGTTCGCCGAGGAATATAAAAAATTAAATAACGAACAACGCCTTGCTGTTGATACCATTGAAGGACCAGTAATGGTGATTGCCGGACCTGGAACGGGCAAAACACAAATATTGGCTGCAAGAATTGGCAAGATATTATTGGATACAGATGCCCTCCCCGAAAATATTCTTTGTCTTACTTACACCGATGCCGGCACCATTGCCATGCGCAGGCGGTTGCAGCAGTTTATTGGCGCCGATGCATATAAAGTAAATATCTACACCTTTCATGCTTTTTGCAATGATGTGATACAGGATAACCTGAACCTGTTTGAAAAAAATTCGCTGGATGCCATTTCGGAACTGGAAAGTATTGAACTGTTTAAACAACTCATTGATGCTTTTCCAAAAAATCATCCGCTTAAAAGATACCGCGGCGATGTATACTTCGAGATCAACAACCTCCGTGGTTTATTCTCCAGTATGAAACGTGAGGGATGGGCTGCTGAATTTATTAATGAAAGAATTGACAATTACATAAGTGATCTGCCCAACCGGGATGAATTTATCGCCAAACGTGCAGTAAAAGAATTTAAAAAAGGCGATGTACGCACCGACAAGATCGAAGAAGAAAAAGAAAAGATGGAGAAACTGCGGGCTGCTGTAAATGAGTTTGCCAATTTTCAAACCCTGATGCGGAAAAGGAACCGGTATGATTTTGATGATATGATCAACTGGGTGATACAGGTGTTTGAAGAAAATAAGAATATACTCGTCAATTACCAGGAAAAATTTCAATACCTGCTGGTTGATGAATACCAGGATACCAGCGGTACACAGAACAAACTGGTGCAGTTGCTCATCAATTACTGGGATAAACCCAATGTGTTTGTAGTGGGCGATGATGATCAAAGCATTTACCGTTTCCAGGGAGCCAACGTAGAGAATATGCTGGAGTTTGCGACGCAGTATACCAAAGATCTGATGACGGTTGTTTTAACCAGCAATTACCGTAGTACGCAACCTATACTGGATATTTCCAAAACACTCATCAACCGAAACGAAGAAAGGTTGGTTAAGCAAATTGATGGCCTTAGCAAAGAACTCATCTCTTCCAATAAACAAATAAACCAGTTAACCAATAAACCGCTTATACACGAATACAATTCAGCCAAAGATGAAATGGCAGATATTACCAACAGGGTGGCTGAGTTAATAAAACAAAAAATTGAGCCGGGAAGAATTGCTATTATTTATAAAGAAAATAAGTATGGAGAAGAGCTGGCAACTTATTTCCGCTTAAAGCAAATCCCCTTTTATAGTAAAAGGAGCATTGATGTATTGACGCACCCCTTTACCAATAAAATTGTGCAACTGTTGCGTTACCTCAATGCAGAACACGATACACCCTATGGCGGTGATGAAATGCTTTTCGAGATACTGCATTTTGATTTTTATAATCTCCCTCCCATTGAAATTGCTAAACTTACCGTTGAGACCAATACGCTGAAATATAAAGGTGAGCTGACTTCCATACGCAAACTGCTTGCTGATAAAGCCAACAAACCGGCGCAGAATTTATTTGACACCGGGATTCACGAAGGGTTGAAGAATTTCAGTTTCATGATGGAGAAGCTGATAGGCGATGTCTCCAACATCACTTTACAACAGTTGTTTGAACACATCATACAAAATGCAGGTGTTTTAAATTACATCATGCAAAGCCTGGATAAAATTGCATTGATGCAGTTACTTACTGCTTTATTTGATTTTATAAAAGATGAAACAAGCCGTAATCCGTTACTGAACCTGAAAGAACTCATTAGTATTTTCGACCTGATGGAAAAAGAAGGCATTGCGCTGCCCATGAACAAAGTAGCCGGTACCGATAAGGGCGTAAATCTTTTGACAACCCACGGCAGCAAGGGGCTGGAGTTTGAATATGTTTTTTTCGCAGGCGCCAATGCATCATTTTGGGAAAAGAAACGTAAGCCGGGAGGAGGATATAAATTTCCGGACACCATGTTTACTTCGCAGCCCAAGCCAGCAGATGATGAAGAATTACGCCGCTTATTTTATGTGGCTTTAACCCGAGCCGAAAAACATTTATACATCTCTTATTCAAAATTCAGGAATGATGGGAAAGAACTGGAGCCTTCGATGTTCATCGCCGAGATCCTGGAAGAACATATGCTCCCGGTTGAAAAAATAGTTTTAACGGAGGAGCAGCAAATGGAATTTGAACTGCTGCATTTTACAGCTCAGGCGCCGGAGATTGAACAGGCCGAAGAAGATTTTATTTCATCAATACTGGAAAAGTTTGTGATGAATGTAACTGCTTTAAGTGCTTACCTGAATTGCCCGCTAGGATTTTATTATAAGAACCTGATCCGCATACCATCCGGTAAAAGTGAGTCGCTTGAATTTGGAAGCGCCATTCATCATGCATTGGAAAAACTGTTTAGAAAGATGCAGGATGGTGGCAAAGAAACCTTTCCAACAAAGGAAGAAATGATCGCCGACTTTAATTGGTATATGCACAAACACCGTGAAAATTTTACTAAAGAAGCATTTGACAGGCGCATGGAATATGGCGACGAAGTGCTGCGTAATTACTACGATAAATACATCTACAGTTGGAATAAAGTTGTGGCTGTGGAGAGGAATATCAGGGGCATTGTGGTAAATGGTGTACCCATAAAAGGCAAGCTGGACAAACTGGAATTTAATGGCAAGGAAGTAAACGTGGTGGATTATAAATCGGGTAATATCGACAATGCTATTCCTAAGATGAAGAGCCCTTCTGACAAAGATCCCAATGGTGGTGATTATTGGCGTCAGGCAGTTTTTTATAAAATACTGGTTGATAATTATGAACAGAAAGACTGGAAAGTGATCAGCACGGAGTTTGATTTTATTGAACCCGATAAAAAAGGCGAATACCGTAAAGAAAAGATTGTGATCGCTCCGCAGGATATGGAAACCGTTAAACAACAGCTTACAGAAGTATGGCATAAAATACAGGCACGTGATTTTTATACCGGCTGCGGAAAAGCCGATTGCCATTGGTGCAATTTTGTAAAGAATAACAAACTGGCGGTGGCTTTACACGATATGGAGGAAGAAACCGCCGATTAATCAAATGAGTGATTTACAAACATGAAAATGTTGGCCAGGTAACATTTTGAGTTGCCAATATCAAAACCCGAAGGGTTGCAATTATTATAGTAATTCAGTAAATTGTTGCATAAAACCCCGGAGGGGTGACATATCAAAATGAAAAGTATTTGTTTGAATGGTATGATTAATAAAGCGGTTTAAATTATATCACCCCTTCGGGGTTGGTGTTCTGCTTTTAATGATTCTACTATAATCATTTCACCCCGTTGGGGTTGTTCGAAAATAACTGTCAAATTCATGAAAATAAAGAAAAGTACAATTACAACTTGGGGGGAATTAACTAATGAGCAAAAAATTAATATTGAAATAAGCTCGCAGCAATTAAATGAAGGCAAAGGCATCCCAATAAAAAAAGCAATGGCAAAGCTTACAAAGAAATATGCTCTTTCCCCAAAGGCTAAATAAAATTTAAAACTGCTGAAATTACTGTTGCCCTAATACTTAAACAGGCTAAGTTTGTATTTTAATTGACATTGATGAGATCAACACGTATACTTTTCACATTTTTTATTGCTGCAGTCTCATACATTATTGCCATTAGCAATACAGGTTGCGGACAGGTAGGCATGCCGACCGGTGGCCCAAAGGACAGCATACCGCCAAGGCTGGTGAATGCTTCGCCAGCGCTAAAAAGCACCAATGTAAAAGACAATAAGATCACGCTGACCTTTAATGAGTATATTGATCTAAAAGAGCCTCAAGCAAACATATTAATTTCGCCGCTACCCAAAAAGCAACCTTTAATTGATTTTAAATTGAAAACAGTTACTGTAAAACTGAGAGATAGTTTATTACCCAACACCACTTACAGCATCAATTTTGGTAATGCCATAGTTGACAATAACGAGGGCAATCCGTTGGGAGATTTTGTTTATGTTTTTTCTACCGGCAATCAAATAGACAGTTTTATGCTTTCAGGTAAAGTTGTACTTGCCGAAACCGGAAAATACGACAGCACCATACAGGCATTGTTGTACCGGAAAACAAATGATTCTGCAGTACAAAAAATAAGACCCGATTATGTTACACGACTGAGTGGCGATGGCAGTTTTACTTTTGTAAATTTACCGGCAGGCAGCTTTAATGTGTATGCATTAAAAGATGGCGATGGTGGCAAAACCTACAATTCAAAAAAAGAAATATTTGCATTTGCAGATGCCCCGATAATTGTTTCTGAAAAAACCGAACCTGTTATACTGTATGCATCAGCATTGGAAAAAGAAAATGCCAACGCCAGAACAACTAAAACCGTATTCAATAAAAGACTGGCGTATACGATGTCTAATGGCGGCCAGGATCAGGATCTGCTAGGCCCCTTTGAATTAAATTTTAATAACCCTTTAAAAAAATTCGAACCAGCGGAATTGATCTTAAGAGATAGCAACTACAAACCAGTGCCAGCTACCTCCTGGACAATTGACAGCAGCAGAACTAAAACATCCCTCACCGCCCAATGGCAGGAAGCTATGGTTTACAACATCATCATAGACACCAGTGCTGTTGTTGATTCTGCAAATAATTATCTTGTTAAAGCGGATACGATTCGTTTTACCACAAAACAACAATCAGATTATGGCAACGTGGTCTTACGGTTCAGTAATGTTAACCTTGCCGGGCATCCCGTGCTTCAATTTGTACAGGGCGAAGAAGTTAAAAAAAGCTATCCGCTTACCACATCTGAATGGAGTAACAAATTTGTAGTTCCCGGTGAGTACGAAATACGCATTTTGTATGATGACAATAACAATGGTAAATGGGACCCGGGAAATTATTCTAAAAAACTGCAACCGGAAAAAGCCATTACGCTAACACAAAAAATAGCAGTACGGGCCAATTGGGATAATGAAAGAGACATAAAGCTGTAATTGCTATTAGCCTTTAGTTGTTAGCTGTTAGCAAAAACTGCGTGGCTAAAAGCTAAAAGCTAAACGCTAACCGCTATTTTTGCCCTATGATTTTTTCTTCTTCTCTTTTGGAAAATGCGGTGAATGAATTTGCCAAGCTACCCGGTATTGGTAAAAAAACAGCGCTTCGTTTGGTACTTCACCTGATTAAACAGGATACGGAAGAGGTAAGTCAGTTCAGCGATATCATTGCTAAAATGCGCAATGAAATTATGTTTTGCAGCCGTTGTTATAATATTTCCGACAAAGCCCTCTGTAATATTTGCAGCAACACCATGCGAAAGCAGGAAATTATCTGTGTAGTCGAAAATATACGTGATGTAATCGCCATCGAAAGCACGCAGCAGTTTAACGGAATATATCATGTTTTGGGCGGTATTATTTCCCCGCTTGATGG
This sequence comes from Chitinophagaceae bacterium, assembly GCA_031416815.1. Taxonomy (GTDB): domain Bacteria; phylum Bacteroidota; class Bacteroidia; order Chitinophagales; family Chitinophagaceae; genus Ferruginibacter. Next base: position 8,181 of record JANOUJ010000235.1, on the reverse strand, counting down.
CATAGGTCCGGCACAATTAACTATTGATGCATTGGTTGATCGCATTTCAAAAGAAGAAATAGAAGAAATTATATTTGCACTTAGCCCAACCATTCAAGGTGATACCACCATCTACTACATCAGTAAAAAACTTAAGGGGCAAGCGGTTAAAATTACCAGCATTGCCCGGGGCATTGCTTTTGGTGGCGAACTGGAATATGCCGACGAAATGACCCTCGCCAAAAGCATTACCAACCGCATTCCGGTTGAGAATTTTATAGTTTCGGGCAACTAAAACCCTGCTATTTCACGTTTAGATGTAAAAACTTCCTGTTCAGCTTTGGATTTGTCTTGTTCCGTTTTCTTTCGCTTATGTTTTCGTCAAACAAAACTAACTTCGGGTAAGATTTATGACAGCAAACAAAAAAGGTCTTATTATAATATTTTTAGCAGCTATTTGTATTGCCGGAGCTGTTGGTTTTTATTTTTTTAATAAAGGCCCCGTAAATGTAAACAGTGCTACTGCAAAAAAAACAGAGGCGGTAGTTTTGTACCAGGCTTTTTTAAAAGATTCGACAGCAGCCAAAAAAATGTATTTGGATAAGATCCTTGAGGTGTCGGGTTTGGTAATGAAAGTGTCAAGAAATCAGGAAAACCAGGTGATCGTAATGTTGCAGACAGGTGAAGCAGGGGCTTATGTTAATTGCACCATGGAACAGATGGTAGCTGATTTACCCGAAAACAAACAGGCTACATTGAAAGGAATTTGCACCGGCATGGGTATGGGTGATGCGGATTTGGGGATTATGGGAGATGTGTACATGGTGCGGTGCTATTTAGTTAAGTGAATTCTACCTTAAAATATACAAGTATGAAGAAGACACATATCGTACTTGCAGTATTAATTATAGCCCTAACTGTAGTTAATGCTTGTAAGCATGAAATTCCTGATCCCGCCGCGGGCTCAGGAGCACCTGATCCAAACCCGGTTACGCTTCCGGGTGGTTCTACATTAGTTTGTTTTGAGTCCCAGATACTCCCGCTTTTTCAATCCAATTGTGCCAAATCGGGCTGCCACGATGCAGCCAGCCGCCAGAAAGGTTATGTTTTTGACACCTACGCCAACATTGTAAAAAAAGATGTAAGGCCGGGCCGAGCTGATGATTCAAAAGTTTACAAAGTATTATTTGAGACCGGCGACAAAAAAATGCCGCGGCCTCCAAATCCCGATCTTACACCTGCCCAAAAAGCCCTCATCGGTAAATGGATAAATGAAGGTGCCAGGAACACAGTCAATTGTGGCACTTCATGCGATAGTTCTCAATTTAAGTATGGTGCTAATGTAGCTCCACTTATTAGTACATACTGCCTCGGTTGCCACAGCGGCGGAGCTCCATCTGGAGGTATCAATTTAAGCACTTACATTGGTGTAAGAAACGTAGCGCTGAGTGGAAGACTTGTTGGCGCAGTTAGTCATGCACCGGGTTATTCACCCATGCCTAAAAATGCAGGCAAGCTCAGTCCTTGTCAGATAACACAAATAACAAAATGGGTGAACGCTGGCGCACTTAACAATTAAAACAACCCTAACAAAGTTTATAATGACAGATATAAAAAAATACTATAGTCTGCGATTTATAACAGTACTAATTACAGTTGCCGGTATGATAACTTTTTTAAGTAGCTGTTATTATGATAAATCAGACCTGCTTTACCCCAATACAGCATGCGACACTGCCGCAGTTAAATATAGTACTTCGGTGCTTCCGGTATTAAGTTCTAACTGTATTAATTGCCATGGTGGAAGTACCCCTTCGGCTGGTATCGGCCTTGATACTTACGCCGGTGTTAAAGTACAAGTAGATAATGGCCGCTTATGGGGAGCTGTTTCTCATAGTTCCGGTTATTCGCCAATGCCTAAGAACAGCAACAAACTGAGTAACTGCAATCTTGAAAAAATACGCATCTGGATTGCAGCCGGAGCACCTAATAATTAAATATTTATAAAAAACCATCCCTTACATTAATTTTTTAAAACTTACACACATGAAAACTTTTCTTTTAATTTTTGCAGCTTCTTTTTTGTTAACCTTTTCTGCAAGCGCCCAAAATTTTATTACCAAAAATGGTAAGATCTCTTTCTTTTCAAAAACCGATGTTGAGAACATTGATGCGGTAAACAACCAGGCGGTAAGTGTAATTAACAGCCAAAACGGTACCGTTAATTTTTCATTACTGGTAAATGGTTTTCTTTTTAAAAAAGCATTGATGCAGGAACATTTTAATGAAAATTATATGGAGAGTGGAAAGTATCCTAAAGCTACTTTTAAGGGCACTATTGCTGATATGACCAAAGTTGATTTTAAAAAAGACGGATCTTATAATGTAACCATAACCGGCGACTTATTTATGCACAACGTAACCAATAAAATTACAGTGCCCGCTACCATACAGGTTAAGGGAAACACTTTATCCGCCAACACTACGTTTAAAGTAAAGCTGGATGATTATAAAATTGCTGTACCCAAAGTTGTTGAAAATAATATATCAAAAACAATTGAGCTAAAAGTTGACTGTAATTACGAAGCCAGGTAATTTAATTGAAATGCTGTAAATTTATTTAGTATGAAATTGATTAAAATATGGTGCCTTTTTTTACTGATGGGCATTGCTTATGAAGCCGGCGCACAGGATACCACCGATATTATGAATTTACTTGAAAACGAAATGACCTCTACCAAGGACATGACGTTTTATACTACCGCTACTTTTAAAACAACCAGGCTTGTAAATGGCCATTCGGTAGAGAATGTGGCAAAGGGTGTACTGGATGTAAAAATATCGCACCGCTTTGGTAATCTAAACGAAGGCTTTTATGAACTTTTTGGATTGGACAAAGCTACCATGCGCATGGGATTCGATTATGGAATTACCAGGTACCTGATGGTTGGTGTAGGCCGCAGTACTTACCAAAAAACCTACGATGCCTTTTTTAAACTGAAAATACTGCGGCAATCAAAAGGCAAAAGAAAAATGCCGATAACGCTGAGCTATGTCCCAACGATAGCATACCGGAGCCTAAAATGGGAGGACCCAACAATAAAAAATTATGCTACCTCCAGGTTGTTTTATACACACCAGCTCATTATTGGGCGTAAATTTTCTGAAGGCACTTCTTTACAGTTAATGCCAACCTTCATACATCAAAACCTGGTTACAGCCGCTACAGACCCCAATGATTTTTTTGCCATTGGCATTGGCGGCAGGCAAAAATTATCCAAGCGCATCAGTATTAATGCTGAATACTATTATCAGTTAAAAGATTATAAATTACCTGGTACTCAAAATTCATTATCAATTGGTTTTGATATTGAAACAGGTGGCCACGTTTTTCAGTTGCATTTTACCAATTCGATTGGTATGAACGAAAGAACCTTTATTGCAGATACCAAAGGCAGATGGGATAAAGGGGATATTCTTTTCGGATTTAATATTTCGAGGGTGTTCACCATCGGCAAAAACCATTGATGCCAGGGAGTATCTTTGCTTTTAAAATTGATGTTGTTTATTAAAAATCATGTTCCATAAACCTGTCATACTTTTTGCCCTGCTGATATTGTTCTCATCAAATGTTAGTGCCCCGCCACTGTTATATGCTGTAAGCACAGGCAACATCACCTTCCGTTCAGACGCACCCCTTGAATTGATAAAAGCCAGTAGTAATGGATTAAAAGGAATTTTTAATGCAGAAAAAAAGCAGTTCGCTTTTACATTGAATGTAAATACTTTTAAAGGATTCAACAGCCCCTTGCAGCAGGAACACTTCAATGAAAACTACCTTGAAAGCAACAAATATCCACGGGCATCGTTTGATGGTAAAATAATTGAAGATATAGATCTGAAAAAGAATGGCGTGTACAACATTAGGGCAAAAGGAAACCTGACCGTGCATGGTATAACACAGGAACGTATTATAAAATGCGAATTAAGTATTAAGAACAATGTAGTCAGCCTTAAATCAAATTTTACAGTACTGCTGGGCGATCATAATATTACCATCCCAAAAGTTGTACACGAAAAGCTGGCGTCTGAAATAAAAGTTGAAGTAAAAGCTGATATGATTGAGAAGTAAATTAACAGTACCAAAACTGATGACTGGTATATTCATGGCGATCGTCATGTTATATATAACTATACCTTGCAGTTTGGCACAGCAACCCGGCAATAAATCCTTTAAGCTCCTCGACGACAACGAACCATTTAAAATTAACTGTTTATTTAAAACCGGTGAAGGTTATATTTATACGGGTACCACCAATGGCCTGTACAGTTTCGATGGTATTAGTTTTAAAAAAAATTATTTTTCAAACGCAGGTATTAAAGATACTGTTACCGCCATTTTTGAGGACAAGAATAAGCAGCTTTGGGTAGGTTTTAAAAGCGGACATATCGCAAAAAAAATAAAAGGCACGCTTGAATATATGGAGATGGATGAAGGAAATCCAAAAGCGGCCATAACTTCATTTATACAGGATAAACAAAATAATATTTGGTTTGCTACCAATGGGGAAGGCATTTATTATTTCAGCAACGGGCATCTTTATCTTATTAATGCTGAAAACGGCTTGAGCGATCTGCACATACGAACACTTGCGCTTACATCCAATGGCGATGTGCTGGCCGCCACGGACCAGGGCGTTAATGTTTGCAGGTTGGTTGATGGCAAAGCAACAGTAAATGTAATTGGCCCAAAAAACGGCTTACCTGATTATTACGTTACTGCAATAACCGCTGCCGGTAACAATAGTTTTTGGATAGGTATGCAGGAAAAAGGATATTGCCTTTACGATCATAGCTCCGGAAAAATAACAATCCCAGCATCTGCCCTTAATTGGAATTACGGGCAAATAAATGACCTGCTTGTTTCGCAAAAAAGCTTATGGATAGCCACCGAAGAAAATGGATTGTTGAAACAGGCAAGTATGGATGCCCCGGTAGAAGTCGCAAGTATTGCAGCAGGCATTCAGAATAAGATCAATAATCTATTGCAGGATAATGAAGGCAATATCTGGATGTCAACGGCTACAGAGTTAACTGGTATTACCGGTAATAAATTAAAACTCCTGCCGGTTTATTCGCCCGGTGTATTCGAAACCATTCATGCCACGCTTTGCGATCACCAAAATAATATATGGATAAGCTCCAACGCCGCATTAATAAAATACAGTTATGTAAATGGGAATTATGCAGAAAAAAAATACAGTTTTTCCGCCCTTAACACTAAAACAGATATTACAAGTTTATACCAGGATATTAACCACAACATCTGGGTTGGTACCATGGGTAAGGGTATTATAATACTGAACCCCGAAACAGGCCAGTCACGCAGCCTGTCAGAAAATCCGCTTCTGCAGAACGCAAGTATTTTATCCATCACGGGGCGTGGCAACACTGTTAGCGCCGGCGGACTGGAAGGTGTTGCTATGATCTTCCACATTACTGAAAAAAATAAAAGTATCAATGAAAAATACACTTTTACAAACTACAATGATATTGAAAATGTAGGCAATAACTATATCTACAATATTTACAAAGATTCACGTGGCAGGGTCTGGTTTGGAACAGATGGAAAAGGCATTACGGTATTAGATAACGGAAATCTAATAACTTATAACAAAAGCAATGGGTTAAGAGATGACCATATCTATTCTTTTGCAGAAGATAAGAACGGTAATATCTGGTTTAATACTGAGGGTGCCGGCATTTACCGATTTAATGGAAAAACATTTAAAAATTACACTGATGTTGATGGTATCAGCGATCTAAAGATCACGGCGCTAAAAACCGGGCCTCTTGGTAACATCATACTGGTAAATAAAAAAGGTTTGGATGTTCTTAACCCTGAGAAAGGAACCATCTCTTACATAAATAACCAACAGGGCATTGGCGATGTAAATACCGATATGGGAAGCGTAACCCAGGACACTGCAGGCAATATTGTGATAACCACACTTGGTGGTATTGTAATTTATACCCCCGTAGAAAATACAGCGGACCGCCCAAAAACAATTATTGAAAATGTACAGTTATTTTTAACTGACGTTGATAAAAATATAAAGGGCATTTTTAAACACGATCAAAATAGTTTCCAGTTTAATTTTACAGGCTTATACTATACCGCACCCGATGAAGTACAGTACCAATATAAGCTAGATGGACTGGATACTGGCTGGATTCTTACCCGTGACCGCAACATTACATTTCCCAAGCTGCAGCCAGGCAATTATAAATTTCACGTCAGGTCTTCGTTAAATGCAAATTTTACAAATGCTGATGAAGCTACGTATGAATTTTTAATAGAAAATCCAATATGGAAACGACTTTGGTTCATTACTTTATCTATACTTATTTTGCTTGCATTGGTATACTGGTATATTAAAAGAAGGGAAAAACAATTAAAAAAGGTGCAGCAGTTGCAGCAGGAAAAGATCCAGTTTGAATTTCAGGTTTTACGTAACCAGGTAAACCCTCATTTTTTATTCAACAGTTTTAATACACTCATTTCTTACATTGAAGAAGACCCGGGAATGGCAGTCGATTACGTTGAAAAACTTTCTGTATTCTTCAGAAATATTGTGAACTACAGAGACCAGGATGTAATAACGCTGGAAGAGGAGATCGGAGTTTTAAAAACATATTTTTATTTGCAACAAAAACGCCATGGAAAAAATTTAATGCTGAATATTTCAGTATCTGAGGAGGAAAAAAAACTTATATTTATACCACCGCTTACCCTTCAGCTTTTGATCGAAAACGCCATTAAACACAATGCAGTATCTAAAGAAACACCACTGGAAATAATGATAGCCCTGGAAAATAAAACGCAGTTGGTGATCAAAAATAACATCAACCCGAAAATATCCCGGGAACCGGGCACAGGAACGGGTTTGCAAAATATAATCAAGCGCTATAGGTTGCTAAGTAAAGAACCGGTAGTCGTCAATAATGATGGTGCCTATTTTATTATAATTTTACCAATATTAACTAAACCGACCTAATGACAATACTCATTATTGAAGATGAAGAGCCTGCATATAAAAGGTTGCAGAAAATGCTTAAGGAACTTGAGCCTGGCCATACCTTGCTCGATCAGATCGTAAGTGTTTCTTCAGCAATAAAATGGTGTAAAGAGCATGACGCTCCCGATCTGATCATTTCTGACATTCAGCTATCAGATGGCATTAGCTTTGAAATTTTTAAGCATGTAGATATAAAGTGCCCTGTAATATTTACAACTGCCTACGATCAGTACGCCATTGAAGCATTTAAAGTAAATAGCATTGATTATTTACTAAAACCGGTTAAAAAAGAAGAGCTGGAAAAAGCAGTAGCGAAATTCAAGGCCCTTGCGCCTGCTGTTGCCCCGGCCCTTGATATAAATAAACTGCTGCAATCGCTGCAGCCAGCTGGCACCGAATATAAAAAACGTTTTGTAGTGCGCTATGGCGAGCATATAAAAACCATTGACATAGAAGAAGTGGTTTATTTTTATACCGAAGACAAGGCCACATTCTTATGCACCAAAGATGCCCGCAGGTTTGTAGTTGATTTCAACCTGGATACGCTTGATTCTATCCTTGACCCAAAAGTATTTTTCCGTATAAACAGGCAATACATCATCAGCATTCATTCCATTGCCGAAATGTTTGCCTACAGCAAAAGCAGGGTACTTATTAAACTCAACCCTGCTACCAAGCATGAAACCATTGTAAGCACCGAGCGGTCTGCCGGTTTCAAGCACTGGTTGGGCGATGAAAAATAATAATAGACTTCCGGTTCAGCACGCAATAACTCCCGTTCAGTCATTTAAACACGGCGCTGGGTGTAATTAAGTTTTTCCATGCTAACATGTGTTATATGTTTGTATTCAGAAAGGTTAAGCATTTTAAAATTCTGTAACCCTATTGAAAACCTTCAGTTGTCCAAAGAAAACAAACATTACCCCAGAAACAGAACATTTTTAAGGCCCCCGATTAATCGGGGGTTTTGTTTTTAAATTGGCTCGTCCTGAAAAAAGTTGACTACAAATTCAACAAAAATGGAACAGTTAACGATCAGATTAAAATCAGGTTCCCCCACTCCTCATTACAGCGAGGCATTTAAAAAGCAAGTAGTCCGGGAATTTGAGCAAGGGCTGTTGAA
>JANOUJ010000234.1:0-5505 GCA_031416815.1 Chitinophagaceae bacterium | reverse complement strand
GGGCCATGCTACACCAATATGCTTGTAATGAAATCAAGCGCCGCTACTTTACAATCCAATTATCATGTACGTTTTGGTGACATCTATAATGGTTGCACTTCACCCAGTACCACAGAAGAAAGATTTGCCGGAAATAATGCTGTAGCTCAAACGCCTTTTGTACAATTGAATCAATGGTATAGTGTGGTGTGGACCTCTGATGGGATCACTGAAAAGATCTATGTGAACTGTGTACTTAGAGAGTCAGTTCCCGCTGGTGGAATAGCATATTCCAATACATTCGATCTGCTTTTTGGCTTAAATGTCAACCCATCATTTCCTTATTGGTTAGATGGCGATCTTGATGAAGTGCGGCTTTATAACCGTGCATTAAACCAGGATGAAGTGAATGTATTAGGAGGCTGTGTTACGCCACTTACCTGTAACAACTGGCTCAGAACCCAGGCCGTAGGCCAAAGTGTAACTGTAGGCGATCTTGATATCAGTGGTAACCAGATGACCATTGAGGGAAATTTTAATTGCTCGGCATTCCCCGTTAGTACAGGAAATATCTGGGAAGAAATTGTTTCAAAGCATAGTGTCACCACTGATTGCAATTATGCATTACGTATGAACCTGGGTGCCATTACCACCACAAATGGTTTTTTTAGAACGCCCCCTTTTCCTTCTGCTTCCTGCGACAGTAATTTTTTAAATAAAACATATCATGCTGCCATGGTATATAATGGCAGCACCCTTAAATTTTATAGAAATGGGTTTTTGATGTCCCAGATTCCGGCTACTGGAAACCTTATTTTAAACAACCTGCTTACTACGATCGGAGATTATGCTTTTAATAATCCTCAAGGCACAAATTTTCAGGGTTATTTAAATGAGATCAGGATATGGAATGTCGCACGCACGCAATCGCAGATACAGACTTATATGAATACCTCCATTCCCAATCCTGCAACACAACCGGGTTTATTAGCTTATTACACTTTCGACAACCTGGTAAATAAACAAGGAAATGCAACCTGGAATGGTACGCTGAATGGAGGAGCAACAATGAATAACACAAACCCCAATTGTACATTTATAGCTGACAGTTGCGTGGCAGTGGTGACCTGTAACAACTGGCTGAGAACACAGGCCGTTGGCCAAAGTGTTACCGTTGGCGACCTTGATATCAGTGGTAACCAGATCACGGTTGAAGCAAATTTTAACTGCAGTTCTTTTCCACCCACCAGGCCGGATAAACAGGAGGACATTGTTTCAAAGCATGCAAATACAACTGATATAAATTATGTTTTGCGGATGGACCTGGCAGGTATTACTACCACAAACGGACAATTTTTAACCCCGCTGCCATGCGATAATCTCGTTACAAATAAAACTTATCATGTGGCGTTGGTGTATGATGGAAGTAACCTAAAACTTTACAGGAATGGGATTGTTATAAGCCAGATAGCCGCAGCCGGAAATCTTATATTAAACGATTGGCTGACAACCATTGGAGACTACGCCGTAAATAATCCGGTAGGTACAAATTTCCTGGGTTATATTAATGAAGTACGTATCTGGAATGTAGCAAGAACACAGGCGCAGCTGCAAACCTATATGAATGCTCCGTTACCAAACCCAACAACACAAACAGGTTTGCAGGGTTATTATACATTTGATGATCTCTTAAATAAACAGGGCAACCCTGCCTGGAATGGAACGTTAAACGGTGGAGCATCTATAAACAATATAAACCCCAATTGTACCTTCACACCCGAACAGGGCATCACAGCAAATGCCGGTGTTGATACTTTCTTTTGTTCCAGCGGTACTGTCTCTCATACATTACAGGGAAGTGGTAATGGAACTTATTCCTGGTCTCCTGCCATGTACCTGAATAATCCTAACATTCAAAATCCGACTGCAACGGTCAGTGCCACCACAACATTTTACCTCACTGTTACCGGTAGCCCAAGTGTATGTACAGGTACCGATTCAGTAACCATATATGTAAACCCGCCTCCGGTGATCAATACCATTGCCGATACAACCATTTGCAGGCTTTCTCCACTGGTGCTTAATACCACGTCCACTGCTACAACCTATCTGTGGAGTCCGGCAAACTATGTGAGCAACCCTACTATTTCCGATCCCAATTTTATTGGCAGCAATTCACAAAGATTGTATGTTACCGGTTCAACAGGGCCGGGATGTTTTGCCATCGATAGTGTTGATGTGTTTGTTAATCCATTGCCCGTTGTACAAACTTTAGTTGATACAACTCTTTGCAGTGCTCAAAATATAATTTTAACAACAACAGGTGCTCAAACTTATTCATGGAGCCCCGCCACAGGATTAAGTAACCCAAATATTGCCAGCCCGGTTTTTTCCGGCACTACAACACAAACATATACTGTTACCGGCACGGGGGGCAATGGCTGCAAAAACACAGACATCATTACCATTGATTTCAGCTCACCGGATTCGCTTAAACAACCTCCATCATTTACAATATGCCAGAAGCAATCGGTTTTGCTAGATGGTAATAATGGTACAAGGATGAGTTATTTGTGGAGCCCGGCTACTTATCTTTCAAATGCAACCATTATAAATCCATTGGCCAACCCTCCACAAACCACCGTATATAATGTATTAATAACCGATAATACCTGTGGCTTCGACAGTGTTTTCACTACATCGTTAACTGTTTTACCGGCTCCGGTAATAAACGCCGGCAAATCAAATGACATTGATTGTGCTAACAAATCGTCCACGCTTTTTGCATCGGGTGGCAATCAATATTTATGGTCGCCATCAACAGGCTTAAATAACCCTTCAATATCAAACCCGGTTGCTACACCTGCAAATACACAAAATTATACCGTATTGGTAACTGATGCTTTTGGTTGTACAAATACCCGCAGTATTACAGTATTTGCTGATAAAACCGCCAGTTTAGCCCGCTACATGCCTAATGCATTTACACCTGATGGAAATGGAATTAACGACTGTTACGGTTTAAAGAACTGGATGTACATTCAGAAACTACAGTTTTTTATTTTCAACCGCTTTGGAGAGCAGGTTTTTGCTACTTCAAATCCTACTGTATGCTGGAATGGAACCTATAAAGGCCAACCGGCGCTGGCAGGCACTTACGTATATGTTATAAAAGCTCAAACGAATTGTGGGGAGGAAGAACAAAAAGGAAGTTTTATATTGATACGCTAAGTAAATTAACAATTCAGTTTTTCAGTAAGAGCTTCATAATAGAGGAAGATGCTTAATTTTATAAAATTAATTTCCGGTTAGTATTTTATATGGTAAGATTTTTACTTTGCTTTTTATTCCTCAGTGAATTTTGTTCGGCGCAGGTAACCCTTGATAAGGGCTTACAGGCTTATTATCCCTTTAATGGTAATGCCAATGATGCCAGCGGCAATAAAAACAACCCCATCTTCAATAATGCAACCATCACTGCCGACAGGTTTGGCAAACCCAACAGCGCCTATCATTTTAATGGTGTGTATCAGTATATACGCATTCCCAATAAACCGTCTCTTAATTTTGGTAAAGAGATAAGCCTTTCACTTTGGGTGCGGCCAACCGGCTTTTATTATGACATATGCCATGCCAGTCAACTCATCAGCAAAGGTGGAGGAAACTATAACCCCGGCAATTATGCATTGCGTTTCGATGATGCGTTGTATACGTTGGGGACGGGTTGCGATGGAGGAGTTTGTGATTCAGTCCATCAGAATTTCAGGGGAACCGGTACCGTACTGAAACCCTACGGTGGCGATTTCATTAAAAAGAATCAATGGTACAATGTTTTGTACACCAACGATGGAAGAACTGCCCGGCTATATGTTGATTGTGAATTAAAATACGAGGTTGTATTTCCCGAAACCTTTACCAATGATGAAGACCTTTTTTTTGGGAAATCAGATGATCCCTTCTTTCCTTTTTGGCTGAATGGCGACCTGGATGATATCAGGATATACAACCGGGCATTAAATGATAAAGAAATATTCGCATTGTGCAACGACAGTATTAAGCCTCAAAAAATTGATACGCCCGCTTTGGTTAAACCTGTGGTTGAACTGGAAAAAAGAAAAAATGAATTGATAAAGGAAATTACGGTTGAGAGTGATTCTCTTTCCATAACATTATATGATAATGCAGAGATCGATGGCGACAGTATTACACTTATTTACAACGATAAGATCCTTACCACCCACCAGCGGCTTACAGATAAGCCACTCACTTTCTGGATTAAAATTGCCCGTGGCCCTGACAGTCGCAATGAATTGGTAATGTATGCTGAGAATTTGGGTAGTATACCTCCAAACACTGCACTGATGGTTATTTACGACGGCAAGAAAAGGATTGAGTTGAATATTAAGAGTACCGAAAAAACAAATGGGGCGGTATCGTTTAAGTTGCGGGAATAGGTATTATTGAGTTAGTTTTTCAATATCATCCAAATCTTTATAGCGGCCAGAAGCGGTTTTGGCTTCTAACAAAGTATTGATATGTATAAATCTTATTAACAATCCGTTTTCATCATAAATTCTACTGATCTCGTAAGCTTCATCAAAATCACACCCCTTCACTTTTTTTAGAATCTCGATGCATACAGGAGGAATTCCATAACTAAATACATCCATCTCATCTTTTCTTAAAAAATTATCTTCGGTAAAATCAGTAGTAGGTAAACCAAAAGAAAGAAAAGCTTTGATAAGTCTTTTATGATTTTCAGGTGTTACATTCACCCAAACATCCATGTCGCCTGTTGACCTTCTGTAACCATGCAAAATAACCGCATAGCCACCCACAAGCATGTATTCAACGTCCTGTTTATTTAAGGCATCAATAAAATCTCTGAAATCTTCATTGAAAATGTTAGCCATTATTTCGCATGTTTTCTTATGCTAACCAACTTCTTTTCCATTTTTATTGGGTTATATGGATCTATCTTATGAACCACAGCAGAAAGATACCATCCCTGGTTCAACCTTTCATAAAGTGGAACATCTTCTTCAAAAATATTGCTCTTTTCAGCCTCTGAAAAAGTTTGTACTTTAAATATGGTTTTATCAAGCCTGTACATCCTGTAAACTTAGTAATTTTTATTTAACTCCCTTGCATATTGCTAACTGCCCATTGCCAATTACTTATGTATCTCACTCGTAAAATGAAACTCAATATCGGGGTTATTCTGTATCTCGGTGTTTAAAAACCATTCGCTGTTAGCAAGGTAAACCAGGTGGTTGTCTTTATCTTCTGCAATATTGGCCTGCTTATATTTGATGAAGTCTTCTAATTTTTTTGGGTCTTTACTGGTAAGCCAGCAGGCTTTAAAAAAAGGCAGGTTGTTCATTTGTACCGAAGCTCCGTACTCCTGTAAAAGCCGATATTGAATTACTTCAAATTGTAGTTCGCCTACGCAGCCGATTATTTTCTTATTACCTCCAAACTGGGAAAACAATTGCGCTACTCCTTCATCAGTAAGCTGTAACAACC
>JANOUJ010000233.1:0-7185 GCA_031416815.1 Chitinophagaceae bacterium | reverse complement strand
CAAAAACGGGAAGAAATATTTAAAGAAAGGTTTGCTTTTTTTTTAGCAGCAGATCAAAACCCGGGTAGCCCTGGGTCTGCGTATTGGCAAAACTATTTTGGTAAACCGGCTCCATTTATAACGGGCCCCGAAGTGGGCGGTATTAAAAATGAAGCTGCCATTGTGTTTGTACGCTCTAAAATAGTTAAAAGAGGTCATTATGTGGTGGAATGTACGGTTTATTGCGAGAATGCTGCTACAACTTCTTACGGCGAAATTACCAGGGCATTCCGTGACTTTTTGGAAAAAATAATAACAGAAGAACCGCATAATTATTTATGGACACACCGCCGCTGGAAATGGGAATTTAAAGAGGAGTATAATAAAAACTGGATTGATACAAAACCGGCGAAATAGATCAATTTAAGACACTGGCTTCTTTTTCAGTTTTGATATTTTTTTGATCTTTGATTTTACCCCAACCACCCAAAACGTTTCTTAGGTTATGCGTACCCTCACGTTTTAAAAGTGATGCAGCAATCACACTTCTGTATCCTCCTGCGCAATGAATATATAAATTTTGGGTGTCTTCAAATTGCGAAAGGTTTAAAACATCATTCATTTCATTGAGCGGTAAATTTTGTGCCCCAACAATATGTCCGTCCGCAAATTCAGTTTCTCTTCTTACATCTACCACCACTAAATTGGGATCGTGCGGAATATCCATGGCCAGTTCATCAGCTTCTATGTCCACGATCAGGTCAACAGTTTCACCTGCATTTTTCCAACTATCGAAACCGCCGGTTAAATAACCCTGTATCTTATCAAATACAACCCTTGATAAGCGTATAACAGATTCTTCCTCTTTGCCGGGTTCCGTTACCAGCATCATTGGCTTGTCAAAAGATAATAAACTCCCCGCCCACTCGGCAAATCGGCCTTCGAGGCCTATGAATATACTGCCGGGTATAAAACCCTGTGTAAAAACACCTGCATGGCGGGTATCCAGGATCAACACTTCATCGTCTTTTAATTTTTTAAATCCATCAAGCGATAAAGGGGTCAATCCTTTTTGCTTGATATTATCCAGGCTTTCATATCCCTGCATATTTATTTGTGCGTTGATAGCAAAATATTTGGGCGGTATTGCCAGACCATCAGTTACCGTTGCAATAAATTCTTCTTTGGTTTGTGGCTGCAATGCATAATTATTTTTTTTCTGTTCTCCAATGGTACTGTATGTTTCGGGCCCCATGTTTTTTCCACAACTGCTGCCGGCCCCATGTGCCGGATAAACAATTACTTCGTCGCCAAGCGGGAGTATTTTTGTTTGTAGGGTGTCATACATAATACCGGCAAGTTCAGCACTGGTCATATTTCCGCTACTCAGGTCGGGGCGGCCAACATCCCCTACAAATAAAGTATCCCCGGTAAAAATGGCGTGTGGTTTATCATTTTCATCACGCAGTAAATAACAACTGCTCTCCAATGTATGGCCAGGCGTGTGTAAAACCTGAATGGATATTTTGCCCAGCTTAAAGATCTCATTATCCTTAGCATTGTAAACCTCGTAATTGGTTTTTGCTCCCGGCCCGTAAATGATTGGGGCACCGGTTTGTTTGCTTAGGTCAATATGGCCGCTCACAAAATCTGCATGAAAATGTGTTTCAAAAATGTATTTGATGCTGGCAGCATTTTCTTTAGCCAGTGTAAGATATTCTGCAGTATCTCGTAATGGATCAATGATAGCAACCTCACCCTCACTTTCTATATAATAAGCTGCCTCACTAAGGCAGTTGGTATAAAATTGTTTAATGATCATTGTAAATAGTTTGCTTTAAATAAAGAACAAAGGTAAAAACAAAAAAGCGTTCAGGCAATTTGCCTAAACGCTTAAAGTAAATTTGAAGAAAATTTAACCCACCAGGTCTTTTACAAACTGGCTCACTTCGTCAATACGCTTGTAATTAACGGTATAGAAAATAAATTTTCCATCACGTTCTGTATTTACAATACCTGCCTTACGTAAAATGGCAAGGTGCTGAGATGCTACGGATTGTTCCAGTCGCAAACGAACATAGATTTCTGTAACTGTAATTTTCTTTTCATCTTCAATTAATTTTAATAATTGTTGACGCAGCTTGTGATTTAAAGCCCGTAAGACCAATGCAGCTTTTTTAAGTGCATTATAATCTAAATTAATTGGAGAATTTTTAGCAGAACCACTGGTGTCCTGCTCACGTGTTGGGGACGCAACCATCATAAGATTAAATTTTAAATATGCTTGAACAATGTTGAACAACACAAATATACCATTAATTGCTTATGCAACTATATATATTCTTTTATTTATAACGTTTTTTTAGGAATTATTATTTCAGCCTTTTGCAACTGTTTGAAATTCTTTTAAATAGAAAGGCTCGCTGTAAGCTAATTCTGTAAATTTTTTTTCAGAGAAGAGATTATGAGAAGATTTACTCATTGATTCGGGCAAAATAGCGACGGGCTTAAAAAATGCATTGGGATGTTTGCATATTAGGTTCCATTTATCCGAGCCGTTTCCAAAGAATATTATCTTGTTGGCAGCCAACTCTTTTTCAAAAGACGATTCATCAAGTATCATCGCACAGGGCGGCAGGTGTTTGCTAAGGTCATGATTATAAACAGCGGTAAAAACTTCCATTCTCCTGGCATCCATCATTGGGCAATAAAAAATATCCTCACGGTCGGTGGGAAAAAGCTGCAGGGCCGAAGCGGTTAATACCTCCAGGGTGTTCATTGTAATAAGCGGCTTTTTTAAAGCATAACATAACCCTTTCGCACTGGCCATCCCTACTCTTAAGCCAGTATACGAACCGGGCCCTGCAATAACAGCGATCGCATCAATCTTGTTTAAGTTTATATCGGCAGATATAGTTAATTGCTGAATTGCAACTTGTAAAAACGCAGCGTGCTCTTTTTGCAATTCATTGCTGAGGACATGCAATATTAGCCCGTCTTTTGCAAGACTCACATGTGCACGCTCAGAGGCAGTATCTATATTTAGTATGAGGCTCATTAATTGTTTCCTGATGCTTCTTTCATTAAAAATTCCGAGGGTTTATACCTGCTGTCGGTTGAACAAAGATGTTGCAGTAATGCCAGGATATTTTTATTTCCGATCAGTTGTGCCCATTCAAAGGGTCCATAAGGATAATTGGTACCCAATTTCATGGCAGTATCAATTTCGGCTTTACTGCTAACATTATCCTCTAACGCAAAATATGCTTCGTTAATGATCATAGCAATAACTCTTGCTGCAATAAAACCAGGTTCATCCTTAACAAAATTGATCCTGATGTTACAGGATTTAAAAATGGCTTCCACGTCTTCATTAATAGCTCCGCTTATTTCCCAAAAAGAACGCTGTAAAAAAGTTGACCATCCGTTGATACGGTAAACATTTGGGGGCGCAACCAGATCATCAAGTGTTTGAACAACTGAGTTTATGAAAACCGGCTTTTTAAAAAACTCAAACTCCGGAAAAATCTCACTGTTGTGTAAATTGAAAAATGCATTAGCATCTGCATACTGGTTAAAGTTTGCGGCATTTTCTGCCCTTTGCCAATAAATACCGGGCCTTGAACCGGTAAGTTCATGCCATTGATCATCTGATGCAGAAACAACGATCATAATAATGTTTTTACAAAAATAGGTGGTTGAGAAAAGATATATTTGCAATTCTGTAAATAAACATACTTAAATATGAAAGCAATAATCAACACGCCCAATGCGCCAGCTCCGATTGGCCCATATAACCAGGCTGTAATGACAGGTGATATACTTTTTATTTCCGGCCAGATTGCATTGATTCCAGGTACCGGTGAACTGGCAAATGCAGATCTTACTGAAGAAACCCACCAGGTAATGAAAAACCTCAAAGCTATACTGACAGAAGCAGGAATGGAATTCAGCCATGTTGTTAAAACAACGATTTTTTTAAGCGATATGAGTTTGTTTGCCGGGGTTAATGAAATTTACGGCAGCTATTTTAAAACTGACCTGCCTACCGGACAGGCAGGCTATCCCGCAAGGGAAACAGTTGCAGTAAAGGGACTGCCTAAAAATGTTAATGTAGAAATAAGCATGATAGCTTCAAAATGAGTATTGAAAAAACGGTGATCATTACTGCTAAAGTTCCTGATATATTGATGGAAACTTTACAGCAAAAGGGATATACAGTGCTGTATCTTCCTGAAGCAACTTATAATGAAGTGGCGGAACTTATTGAAACGGCAGAAGGAATTATTGTGACTACGAGAATAAGGATCGATAAAGCAATTTTAGATAAAGCCGTTTGCCTTAAATGGATTGGTAGGTTGGGAAGCGGGATGGAACTGATCGATGTGCCTTATGCTGAAAACAAAGGAATAAAATGTGTAAGCAGCCCCGAAGGAAACCGCAATGCGGTAGCTGAACATGCTTTGGGAATGTTGTTGAACCTGCAGAAAAAGATTGTAAGCAGTTTTGACGAAATAAAAAGCGGTAAATGGATACGTGAAAAAAACCGGGGTACAGAGCTAAACGGAAAAACGGTGGGAATTATTGGGTATGGAAATACCGGCAGCTGTTTTGCCAAATTACTTTCAGTTTTTAATGTTACAGTATTGGCGTATGATAAACATAAAAGCGGTTTCAGCCTCGACCATGTGGAAGAAGCCAATTTAGATAAAATTTGCCGCTTTGCAGATGTGATCAGTTTTCATGTACCGTTCTCAAGTGATACAAAGCACATGGCCAATGATTTTTTTTTTAGATCGCTTCAGCAAAAACCTTTTATAATTAATACTTCCCGGGGTGGTGTTTTGCAAACTTCTGCCCTGGTAATGGCCCTTGAGCAAAATCTTATTGCCGGGGCAGCATTGGATGTTTTGGAAAATGAGCAATTAAGCAGCCATACGCTTGCACAGCAGCAGGAAATGATGTATCTTACAAAACAGCCAAATGTTATATTAACACCGCATATTGCAGGCTATTCAACGGAAGCATTTTATAAAATGAGTACGGTTATCATGGAAAAGCTGGATATTTAAAATTTTTACTATTTTTGTAATACATGCAACGCCTTAGGCCATCTGAGGCGTTGTATTTTTTTTATTTGTTTAAACTGAATTTTATGAACACAACCAACTATGTAACAGCCGAAACGTTTGACAGGTTGAAGGATGAGTTACAGCACATGAAGGGTGTGGAAAGGCCTGCGGCAAGTCATGCCATTGCAGAAGCAAGGGAAAAAGGCGATTTGAAAGAAAATGCCGAATATGATGCCGCCAAAGAAGCACAGGGGATGCTTGAAGCTAAAATAAAGCAACTCGAAGGGGTTATTGCCAATGCCCGTATTTTAGACGAAAGTAATATTGATACCAGTAAGGTTTCTATACTTACCAAGGTTACTTTAACCAATATGAGTACCAAAAAACAGGTAACGTATAAAATTGTTTCTGAAAACGAAGCAGATCTGAAACAGGGAAAAATTTCCGTTACATCACCTATTGGGAACGGCCTGTTGGGCAAAGTGATCGGCGATGTGGTTGATGTAACAGTGCCTGCGGGCGTATTGAAGTTTAAAGTAGAAAAGATCGAATTATAATCAGCGTGTTATTTTATCCCATCCGCCAGCCTGCGGATGGGATTTTTTTGTACCTTATCGTTGCTAAAAAAGAAAATATGACTATTTTTTCAAAAATAATCAGCGGCGATATTCCGGCCTATAAAATTGCAGAGAGTGAAAAATTTATTGCGTTTCTGGATATTGAACCGTTGGTAACTGGGCATGTATTGGTGGTGCCTAAAATAGAAGTTAATAAAATTTTTGATGTGCCCGATGATTACCTGGCAGAGATGCTGGTGTTTGCAAAACCGGTTGCACATGCTATTGAACAGGCCTTTGACTGCAAAAGGTGCGGCATAAGTGTTATCGGACTTGAAGTGCCTCATGCACATATGCACCTGGTTCCTATCAACTCCGCCAGCGACTTGAATTTTACAAGGCCAAAACTTAACCCTTCTAATGTTGAAATGAAAGCGGTTCAGGAAAAAATTGCAGCATGTTTTAAGACTTGTTGATCACCAACCTGAATCCTACACCATGAATGGTTTCCAATATAATATTGGGATCTGATTTAAAATGTTTACGTAATTTGGTAATGAAAACATCCATGCTTCTGCCAAGAAAATAATCATCCTTACCCCAAACATTCAGTAAAACTTCATCCCGTTTTAAAACCTTGTTTTCATGCTGTGCAAAAAAGCGAAGCAGGTCCGATTCTTTTTGTGTGAGTGTAATTATTTCGTTGCCATTGTATATTTTTAGTTCATTTACCACAAATTTTAATTTGCCAAGTTGATAAACTTCTTTGGTATCGGCCTGTAATTTTTTGGTGCGGCGTAAAAAAACCTCTATTCTTAAGATCAGTTCCTCAATGCTGAACGGCTTGGTAATATAATCATCGGCCCCTGATTGAAAACCCTTTACTTTATCTTCCTGTAAACTCTTGGCAGTAATAAATATGATAGGCACCACATCGCTGTGCTGCCTTATTTTTTTAGCCAGCGAAAACCCATCTCTTACGGGCATGTTAATATCCAAGAGGCAAACATCGAACTCCTTTTTTTGATAATGCTGCCATGCTACTTCACCATCCGGGCAATGTGTTACTTCAAAGCCTACGTCCTGCAGCGAATCCTTGATCACGAATCCAAGAGAAAGATCATCTTCAGCCAGTAAAACTTTTCCTTTTAGCATGGTTATTAATTTTATTTAAGGGATAATTTTATGGTAAAAATGCTGCCCTTTCCCAACTCACTCATCACTTCAATTTTACCATGATGGGTATCAATAACTTTTTTTACGAAATTTAAACCCAATCCAAACCCTTTACTAATGTGCAATTCGCCATCCGTGATCCGGTAAAACCTTTCAAATATTTTCTTTTGATGTTCTGTTGCAATACCTATGCCATTATCTTTTACTACAATACACAACGAAGTTGCATCCACCTTTGTGGTTATGTCAATTACGGGGGCATGCGAATATTTTATAGCATTTTCAATCAGGTTTACCAGGCATAGCCTCAAGTAAGATCTGTCTGCATTGATCATCAGCTCAGGTACAGCAAAGTTTGTATTAACACCGGCATGTTTCTGTTCTATTAACGGTTGCAGGTC
>JANOUJ010000232.1:0-1731 GCA_031416815.1 Chitinophagaceae bacterium | reverse complement strand
GGTTGAAAATAATATCAGGAAAAGGAGCAGGCTATTTTTTTTTTGCATAAAACGGTGTTGGTTAAATAACAAATATAGGGGTTCAGTTAAAACCTTTCACCTTCAATTTTTTTGATAAATCCCGTTTTTTTCGATTTATTTTCCTTTATCTTTAATTTGTCTTGTCAAACAGAAAACTATTGCTTTTAATCGAAACTAATTAACCGACAAATCAAACGTTATGAAAAAAGTCAAACTTCTTTCCCTTTTGCTGATAGGATTTAGCTTTATGCTGGTAAATTGTACCAAAGAAGGTCCCGAAGGTCCTGCCGGAGTAGCTGGTCCACAAGGTCCAACAGGTGCGAATGGTGCGACCGGAGCAGCAGGAGCTACGGGTGGAACCGGTGCTACTGGTGCAACCGGAACAGCTAATGTTATTTATTCAAGTTGGCAAGCTCAAACAAATTGGGCAGATACAACTTTTCCGGGAGCTGGTGCATTAGGCGTTTGTTCAAGATCTATTCGAACAGCCCCGGGAGTAACGCAAACTGTCATGGATCAAGGTGTAGTACTTTGCTATCTTCAAGTTGGTACATCTGTTTTGCCATTTCCATTCACAGGTACTGTGGGTAATTTGAATTTCCTTCTGGGGGTTGGAAAAATAGTTTTCTACTGGACAAATCCGATGACAGGTACTGCATCTGGTGTAACTGCATCAAATCCTCTGAGGTATGTAATTATCCCCGGCGGTGTAGCAGGCGGCCGTGGTATTAATTCAGAAAAAATTGCACAGATTAATGGGAAGTCATTTACTGAAACGCAGTTAAAAAGCATGTCGTATGCAGAAGTTTGTAAGCTACTAAACATCGCTAAGTAATTAAATAAATTTATATAAAATAATCCCGGCTGCGTTAGGTAGTCGGGATTATTTTTTTTACAAAATCCAACTTATATTTATTGAATCGTTTTAATGACCTTATTACAAAATAACTCCGGCAGTTAACTTAATACTTTACAAACAATACAAGGATAAGGTGCAATCATTTTTTTATTTAACTTTATCCTAATTCTACACAAAATCTAAATAACCGACAAATCAAACGTTATGAGAAAAATCAAATTTCTTCCTTTATTGCTAATAGGATTTAGCTTTATGCTGACAAATTGTACTAAGGAAGGCCCCGAAGGTCCTGCAGGAGTAGCTGGTCCACAAGGACCAACAGGTGCTAATGGTGCGGCCGGTGCCACTGGCGCAACAGGTACTACGGGTGCTACCGGAACAGCAAATGTTATTTATTCTGCCTGGGCTAATGAGGGTACATATGCAGATACCTCAATGGCCTCTGTGGCTCTTCCTGCAGCAAAGGCAAGCAGAACATTAATTACAGCCCCAAGTCTTACTACTTCAATCCTGGATCAGGGAATTATTTTAGTATATACAAGAAATACACTTTCAAATAACTTACCTGTTGCTTTACCATTTTTATTTAGCGGTGGTAGTATTCTCTTTGAAGTTGGCTTCAGAGCAGCGGTACAGAAAATAATAGTTTTCTTCTATATGGTAAATTCACCTGGTGTCCAGACTTCTGGAAACTTTGGTGCCGGTACACAGTTCCGGTATGTTCTTATACCAGGTGGTGTAGCTGGTGGCCGCGGCATTAATTCAGAAAAGATTGCAAAAATTAAGGGACAATCTTATACTGAAACTCAGTTAAAAGCTATGTCTTATACAGATGTTTGTAAGTTGCTTGC
>JANOUJ010000231.1:0-3313 GCA_031416815.1 Chitinophagaceae bacterium | reverse complement strand
GAATATTCAAAGGCTGAATTTCCATACCAGGCCGCTTTCCGTTTGGTGATGATGAGTTTTCCCAGTATAAAAGCTTCATCATTTTTCCATTTGATATCTGTCATTAAATTATCGAAATAATGATCTGGCTCCTGCTGTGAGAACAATTTTCCGTAATAATTTACAAGGCCGTCTTTTGGCAGTATATTTTTTGTGCTATCAATCGTGTGGCCGAATAAATCCATGCAATTCTTCTTAATAGACCTAAAAAAATAAAAATTGTAAGAATGCTCCTGGTTATCTAAAATTAAACAGCGCCACGTACTTCTTATATGTACGTGACGCCGATAACCCCAAAATTATTTTATCAATCCTTAATATCCAGCAATATTTCCTGTCCATCTTTCACTGCCCTTACATCTCCGTACTTGCCCACCTTTAGTTTTTGGTATTCATTTTTTACAAGCACTTTACCTTTTTTATTGATGATGCCATAAAGGCCATCCTTTTTTGTAATAGCAAGTGAGCCATGAAACTGGGAAATGGACTCATATTCATTCTGAACAATAACTTTTCCTTCCAAGTTAATGATGCCGATCTTTCCATCCCTGGTAGTAAAAGCAAGATTGTCGCTACCAAACGCTCCGATCTTTTCGTATTCCGGTTTAACCAGCTCTTTTCCGTTTGCTTTAATCAAGCCTACCAGCTTATTTTTCCAGACGAGGGCTACGCCACCTTTCCCAAATTTGCCAATTTTGTCGTATTCCTTACTAATTTCCTGGGCAGATGCCTGGAGCGTAAATATCGTTAACAACAGGAAGAACATCTTTTTCATAAAGTTTTATTTTGGTTTTAAAATAACGTAGTAAAGATATTATAACAAAGGGGAAAAAAGCAAATAATATGGGTGTATTAACAATCGGTTCCTATCTAAACAGACGATATCATTTAATAAGAATATCTATAAAAATCGCACCATTCCTCATCACAAATTAATTTTTGATATAAGGGATGCTTTAATACTTCTTTATAATTCATTTCTTTTCCATTTATTGTGATGGTTTGAGAGATCAGCCTGATGCCGTGACTATAATCAACCCACCAGCTTACATGTCCGGAATATAGCGGCTGAATGGGTTTGCCATTCAACTGGTGCCAGCCGTAGATTGCTTCCCGGTTGTATTTAGGATCTCTTAATATTTTTCCAGATATCACGAGATCTTTTTTAATGCCTGCTATTAAACCCATCTTTCCTTTACGTTGCCCTTCAATGATCAGGTGGTGCTGCCACATGGTTACGCTGCTATCCCGAAATGCATACATCGGTACAGGTTCCATTTTTACCACGGCTTGTTGATAAATAAGATCAACCATTTTGCGGGTTGGGAGGAAGCAATGGACACTATCTGCGATCTTTTGTGCAGCCATTGGTGTTAATGGTATTCTTGCCCAATCTTCATCTGTACCTACAGCAAGATAATCGGGTGATACATAAAAAACAGCGTGATGGGTAATGCCCATACTGTCTTGTATTGTTGATGTAATTGGCACCATTTTTTTTAAGAAGGAAGGAATATTACCTGATAATATTTCCTGAACTGCGAGCGAATCTCTTGCTGCCCATTTCCATGAAGCTACCTGTTTATAAAAATCAGTGCCGCTCGTTCTTTGGGTTGCATCAGGAAACCGCAAGTTAAATACGCTGCTATTGCTGCAGGCAGCATGCATGTAAATAGAGCATGTAACAACAAAAATTTTTCTGATCACAGATGAGTTTTTCGTACCCATTCACCAAAATAAGTGATTTATTTCTTCTTTTCAAACCTGGTATTTGGATACCAGGGACATGATGAATTGGTGAAAGGCAACTTACACAATTAAAGCGGGCATTTTAATTGATTATTTTAACGTCGCCAATGTTGTTTTTATAGTCGATTGGGATCGCTATCAACTTCAAAATTGCTATTTTTTCAAAAATAACTTTGCCGTTTCAATTTCGTGCCTGTTTGAACCCGACGAATTTGCGACAGCAATGAGTTGCCTGTAATAGGTATTTGCTTTTTCAATGTTGTTGCTTTTTTCTGCAGCCTGTGCGGCGCCAGACAAACTATTGAAACGGTTGGGGTGTCTTTTCATGTCTTCTTCATAAGCTTTCAGCGCTTCAGCAGGTTTGTTCATTTCAAGCAGCATATCAGCCAGGAGTTCTCTTGCAGGTATTACCTCACCGGGCGTAACAGGATGTTTTTCTGTATCATCTTCCATGGTGGCGGCCATACTCATCAGTTGAATAGCCTCATTATTTTTTCCTGATTTAAAAAGTATCCAGGCTTCAGCAGTTTTTACCTGTATCATTACCTGGTTGGCATTGTAGGGATCTTTTTTTGCAAGTATTTCATGAAAGCTGTTCAATTTTTTTAGTTCGGCCCGTGCTGCATCGAGATTGGCCGTATGAGCTGCACCCAGCGCCCTGGCAAAATGAATGATGGCTTGCTGGCGTGGAAAATTCTGCCACGCAAAATTTTCATTGTGAACCTGCACGCCGGCCGCTTCCTTCCATAATTTATTCTCTAACACGTAGCGTGCTGGAATGGCCGCAAAAGCATAAGCAACTTTAAAATTAAAAGGATGCACTTCATTGATCGTCTTTAAATAATCCCATTGCTTTTTTGCCAGCTCATTATCTCCTCTTTGCAGGTAGGCATACATCAGATAATCCAGTCCGTGGAGTTCTTCATCCCAATGACCTTTAATGCCAGAACTTTCTGCATAACATTTTGCAGATGCAACAGCAGCAATGTTGGATTTAATGCAATCTTCCCAAAGACCGAGCCTGGTAAAAACATGCGATGGCATGTGCAGGGCATGCGCAGAGGAGGGAGCAATGGACGCATATTTTCTTGCAGCCGGCAATGCCAACTCAGCAAGCCCGGGATAATCGTAGCTATGAATGATATAATGTACAATGCCGGGATGATCGGGCTGGCCGGGGTATAAAGCTGTTAAAATACCATAAGCTTTTTTTTGATTGGCGAAAGACTTGTCGGTTGGGTCTGCCGCTGCAGTAAGTGCCAAAGCATAAAATATGCTTGCCTCTTTCTCATCGGGCCAGGCTGCATAAATTTTTTCCATGGAGCTTTTGTAACTAAGAGAACGGCTGCGATGGTCTGTTTGATTCCAATCTTTATAAAATGAAGCAATGGCATCAATATAATTTGATTCTCTTTTTGATAGCCCGGAAATGGACTGTGCGACAGCTATTGCTTTGGCACCTTTTTCCAGTTCGGCCGTTGTGGGTGGAGTCCAGAGGGGGTGGTAATTACTCATCGCCACTCCC
>JANOUJ010000230.1:0-10508 GCA_031416815.1 Chitinophagaceae bacterium | reverse complement strand
GCTTAAAAATGATGGCGAAGTTCAAACCCCGGTAATAGTAAGTAAAGGCAAAGATGATTTTCAATTATCAACCGTTGTGAATGCAGAAACCATTAAGGTTCGGCAAACAGTTACTGAAGATTCACTGTTAAATGATATGGTATCAAAATTATCCGGGGCTGATGAAGATGTTGCAGATCCCGAAGGATATTTTTTCTCGCTGTTAAAAAAGGAAAGCCTGGAGCGGTTAACAGATGATTTAAAACTTGATTTGCTTGATGCCGGTTCTATTGCTTTTACATTGATACAGCACCTGGAAAAGAGGAATTTAACGGTATCGCAGGCAAATAAATTAAAGGAACTGGAAGTGGAGTTGAAAAATGATTTGGAAAAAATGAACAGGTTTAATATTTCACTGGGCAGCAGTTTTACCGACGTGGGGCAGGATATTATTGAGAAATACATAAATGGTGATGATGCCGAACTGGAAAGGCGCAGGTATTATAACAGTAAAAACAATGGGTACGATGTTTATACAAGAATGTTTGCAGTGGCATTAAAGTTATCACAAACTGATAAATATTACAGTAACAGGTCAGCCGTTTTTCTGCATTATTTTTCCGGTCTTGCACTACGATTAAAAATTCCGGTTACAGAAAACCAAAAGCCATTAATTGAGCAGGCGCTTGTTGAATTAAAGAAAGCCCTGGCATTGCATGAACACGCTTCTTATATTTATAATGAGCTTGGAAATATCTATAAATTCAAAAAAGACTATGCCGAAGCAGAGAAAAATTTTATAAAAGCAACACAATTTTCACCGGACTGGGCCCTGCCATATTCAAATTTATGTGGGGTGTATACAGGCCTGGGCGATTATGAAAAAGCGATGGCAGCCTGCAACACAGCAGATAGCTTAGAAAAAGATTTAAACCCTGTGAAAGTAGCCATGGGGTATATCAATGAGAAAAAAGGGAACCTGTTGATTGCAGAAGAATACTATCACCATGCAATTGATATTAATTCCCGGCATTTTGCAGCTTTTGAAAGGCTGGGCTTTGTAAACATGAATACGACCAATTATGCCCTGGCTGATTCTTTTTTTTATGAAGCCTCTTTACGAAAAAAAGGGTATCATTTTAAAGGAAGTGACTGGGAGATAATAGATGGCTTCAAAGATAAACAAGGACTGTCACCTATGATTTGTGACTATGACACGACAAATATTAACCGAACTGATTTATTTACCTTTTTTATATGGGGAGTAGATCAATACAAATATCAAAATTATGATAACGCAATAAGAATTTTAAAAAAAGTGATAGCGCTTGACGGAACAAATCCATTGGTTTTTCACTATATCGGTAAAATATTTTTCGATCAAAAAAAATGGGAGGAGGCAGAAGTGATGTTTAAACTGGCTAAAAAGTATCAACTTGATCCGGTTGATTTTAACAGGTATGTTGATTCTGTGAAAAAATTGGTAACATATCCATATGATAATTCCTGCGCTGTAGGTTTTTTTCTTAGTAGTTATTACAGTAAAGCAGAAGATTATTTTTTTACCGGAACCATGTATGAGGCCTGGAAGCGTGTTGAAGAAGCAGAGATCAATTTTAAGGAAGTTGTTAAACTCGATCCCCTGAAGCTTGGAGGTTATTTGAAATTATGGCAGTTGTATGAAAAACTGGGCCGCTTTACAGAAGCTGAAGATGTGATTAAAGCATCCATCGTAACGCAATCAGACTCGCTAACGGAAATATTAGATAAAGACTTACCGTATGATAAAAGGTTTGTCAGGAAAGCGGGCATGGCAGGTAAAGAACGGTCAGACCGGGAGTTGAATGCATTTTACCGCAGGACAATTGAAAAATTTCCGGACGATGGTAATTGGAATTATAAATTGGGTTTACTCCTGTATAACCGTGCTCATTTAAATACAGTAATTCCTTATTTCGATTCTATTGTATGGTTCCCGAAGCTGAATAAGGAACTTTTTATTGATTATGATTTTGTTTACAGTCTTCCAGGAAAAGTTGTGAATGGAGTTGGGGAAATTATTAAAATGACAAATGTTGATTCATTCTTGCTATCCGATAAATCAGCCTCAGGGCCTTCAGCTTTTATTAGTTTAGATTTAATGAAAGTAAATGAGGCTGACGGGAACAGCATAAAAGAATTTAAAATTCCCGGTACAGAGGAATATATTGATTTAGCGGGCCCTGTAATTTTACCACGCAAAGACGGTATCACTTACTTAAAAAGAGCAGCCGATCTGTTATCAGAAAAAGAAACCCTGGCAGATATTCATTTTAAAACAGGCAATATTTACTTGTGGGCGGGTTCAAAAAAACAGGCATACCCTTATTTCGAAAAATCACTGGCAATGGTACCGGATAATGCCAATGCAAGGCTTAAACTTGTTGACGTGTACACGGCTTTGTATAAAAACAGTTCGGCCCTTGTACAATTGAACCACTTATACGACAGCAGCCAGATCAATTTTGAAAAAAGATTATTACTGGCAAAATTTAATATTCATGCCGGGGAATTTAACGAGGCAAATGAACTTTTGAACAAAGCTGAAATTATCTATCCCTATGTATTACCGGTAATTAATAATTTACGGGGTCTTTCAAACATGCTGGCCAGTAAACCAAAAGATGCCATTACTTTTTATCAAAAAAGTATTAACACACAGGTAACCGATCCCTGGTTTAATCATTATTCTTTAGCCAGGTTGTATGCCAAAGCAGGCAATACAAAAGAAGCCTGGAAGTATTTGCAGAACGCTATCAATTTTGGGTTTAACTATTCTTATGTATTACAGAACGACAGTTATATGGAGAACTTACGTAAAACAGCAAGATGGCAATCCGTCATCAGCGGTATTACCATGAAAAAATACAAATCAACTCACCCGGTAAATTAAGAAGTTGAAAGCACTATCTGTAATTATTGTTTTTGTTTTTTGCTGCAAAACAT
This sequence comes from Chitinophagaceae bacterium, assembly GCA_031416815.1. GTDB lineage: Bacteria > Bacteroidota > Bacteroidia > Chitinophagales > Chitinophagaceae > Ferruginibacter. The sequence goes on along the minus strand of JANOUJ010000230.1, from coordinate 7,544 downwards.
TTTTTGCCCAACCTGCTGGTGATCTTAACCAACAATCAAAACCGGTAGGCAAAGGAAATACCTATGCTGTTATTGTTGGTATTTCAAATTATTTAGATTCCAGTATAAATCTTAAGTTTTCTAACAAGGATGCCGTTGCTTTTGCAGATTTTTTAATGTCGGCATCCGGCGGCTTGGTACCAAAGGAAAATATAAAATTATTGTTAGATGCAGATGCCAAATCATCAGAAGTTGATTTAGCCATTAAGTGGCTTAAAGAAAATTGCCAGAAAGACGATAATGTTTTTTTTTATTTTTCGGGCCACGGAGCGCTTGAAAATGAAAGCATGTATGAGGTTGGATACCTGATATGCTACAATACCTCATCAACCGCTTTTACAAGCATGGGCTTACCTATGAGCAGGTTGAATGAAATGGCCAATACCATGTCGGTAACAAAAAGTGCCAATGTAATTATCATTACAGATGCCTGCCACTCGGGCCGTATTGCCAAAAGTAAATTCACCGGAACCTTTTTAGCAGGCGAACAGTTAATGCTTGCCCGTGAACGAGAGATCAGGATAGCATCCTGTAAACCAGAAGAGCTATCTAACGAAAAAACGGATTGGGGTGGAGGCAGAGGCGTCTTTTCCTATCACCTTATAAATGGCCTGCAGGGCGGCCTGGCAGATGCCGATCATAACCGCATTATTACTTTAGGAGAGCTTAAAACATACCTGGAGCATGCAATGGCTAATGACCAGGTACTTAAAAATGATGGTAACCAACAAACACCGGTAATAGTAACCAATGTAAAAGCCGATTTTCCGTTATCAACAGTGGTAGATTCAGAAGTCATTAAGGTGCGGCAAATGATCATAGAAGATTCACTGTATAATACGATGGTATCAAACTCATTTCAGGAAGATGAGGAAGCTGCAGACCCGGAAGCATATTTCTTTTCGTTGTTGAAAAAAGAAGACGCCGAATCGTTAACCGATAATTTAAAACTAAATACCCTTGCTGCTGATTCCATTGCTTTTAGGTTGATTCAAATTTTGGAAAAGAGGGATTTAACTGTTATGCAGGTAAATAAATTAAAAGACCTGGAAAGCCAGTTAAAAAAAGACAGTGAAAAAATGAACAGGTTTAATATTTCACTTGCCGGACATTTTATTGATATTGGGCAGGAGGTAATTCTGCATTATATAAAAGGAGACGAAGCTGAGCTGGAAAGGCGCAGGTACTACAGTGCCAATTATAGTCATTATTCCATGTATCCTAAAATGTTAGCTGTTGCATTAAAATTATCGCAAACTGATATGTATTACAGTACCAAGTCGGCCATGTTTCTGCATTATTTTTCAGGTGTGGCATTCAGGTTGCAGATTCCGTTAACAAAAGATCCGCAGCAATTAATAGAGCAGGCGCTGCAAGAACAGAAAAAGGCCCTGGCACTGGAAGAACATGCTGCTTATATTTATAACGAACTGGGCATATTATACCAGTATAAAAAAGAATACGGCAAAGCTGAAAAATACTTTGCAAAAGCAACTGACTTCTCACCAGACTGGGCTATACCCCACTCTAATTTATGCGGACTTTATGGTTTATTAAAAAAATATGATAAAGCAACTACCGCTTGCGCCAGGGCAGATAGTTTGCAAAAAAATCTGCAGTCTGTAAGTATTAACCGTGGAGTTTTGTACGAAAGGCAGGGCAATCAACTGCTTGCGGAAGAATATTACAGACAGGCAATTGGGTTAAATTTAAGGCATTATTTACCTTATGAAAGGATAGCTGCTGTATATACGAATAGCACGGATTATAACCTGGCCGATTCTTTTTATTATGAAGCAAGCCTTAGGAAAAAAGGCTACTATTTTGTTGGTAACGAGTGGTACCGTGCTTCTAACGACGGTGGGCCGGGTAGTACCGGCACGCCCGACGCCTGTAATATTGACACATCAATATTACAGTCAACCGATATTTTTGCATTTTTTACACTTGCTTTACAACCATACGATTCGCCGGATGTAAAAAAGAGAGAAAGGTATCTTAAACATGTCCTTGCTATTGATAAAAAAAATCCCCTGGCTTATCACTACCTGGGCAAAATATATTATGATCAGCAAAGATGGGAAGAGGCTGAACTGATGTTTAAAAATGCCATAACCTATTACCTGGATGAGGATAAATTCAGGAACTACGTTGACTCTGTTAAAAGATCTGTTACCTACCCCTACTATTTTAGATGTACAGAAGAGTTTTTTACCAATCAGCATTACTGGGGTAACGAGGATTATTATTTCGCCGGTACTATCTATGAATCATGGAAGCATTTTGAAGAAGCGGAATGGTACTTTAAAACTTTGATACAAAATTTTCCGGCAGATGAAGGTGGTTACATAAAACTGTGCAGCTTGCTCGAAGGGCTGGGGCGTTATACCGAGGCAGAACAGGTTTTAAAAAATTACGCTGTAGCTAATAAAGAATATGCGGATCGTTTACTGGCTGCTTATTATAAAAGAAGATTAGATAAATTTCCCGAAGACGGGGAGTGGAACTATCGGCTGGGACTTTTGATGTACAACCGGTCAGAAAGTGAAGCGCCAAGACAATACCTCGATTCTATTGTATGGTTCCCACGGTTGAACAAAGAATTATTTCTTGATGTAGATATGTTTAACCAACTTGATAGTGTAACCGATTTTTCATTGGCAGACCGCTTAAGTACAGACGGGTCTAATTCAATTAGCCTGTCGAATAAAATTGATACAACAACCAGATTTTATGCCGTACCCGGTACCTATGAAACTATAACGGAAGCAAGCGAAATTTATACGCCCAGGCAGGACGGTATTAAATATTTATTAAGGGCAGCCAGATTTTTATCAGACCGGCAAATACTGGCAGATATTTATTTTAAAATAGGAAATATCTATCTGTGGGCCGGCTCATACAAACAGGCCGGACCTCATTTTAAAAAATCACTTGACCTGATGCCGGGCAATGCCAATACCAGGTTAAAACTCGTAAATATATACGCATCCACCTATCAAAACACGGCTGCCATGGATCAAATGAATTATTTGCATGACAGCGGCCAGATCAATTTTACTACCAGGCTATTGCTGGCCCAATTCAATATACATGCGGGGGATTTTAAAAAAGGGAACGAATTGCTGGATAAGACGAACAACATTTACCCCGGAGTATTGCACCAGGTGACTGACTTGCGTGGCCGTTTAAATATGCTGGCCAACAACCCAAAAGAAGCTGCCCGGTATTATGAAGCATATTTAAAACAGGATACCGGAAATACCAGCGACTGGAAAAAGATACCAGCATACACATTAGCACGCATGTATGCAAAGCAAGGCAAAAACAAGGAAGCTTTTAAATGGCTTGAAACCGCAATAGGCTACGGCTTCAATTATTCTTTTGTTTTAAGTAACGATACATTAATGGTCAACTTACGTAAAACAGCAAAATGGCAAACGATGATCAGTAGAATTGCAATGAAGAAATATAAAAATAATATGCTTGCTAATTAAAACCTGCCACGCAAAATAGTTTCAAACGGCTTTTGCCTGTTACACTTGATGGTTTTTTCATCATTGCACCAGGTACGGCCCGATTTGGTCTCAGCCTGGATGCTGGTTTGTTTAAAAATGTGTTCCCACTTCACATTGCTCTTCGTGTATCCAAGGTACGTTTCCAGGTTGTTCCTGAAAAATGTTGAAAAATATCCTCCAAATTCAGCATTACTGATGGCCAGCTGGTAAGGCGATGCGGCAGCAGCAAGTATAGTGGTGGGCGTAGTACTCAAAAAAAGATCGCGGCAGTTCTGCGTACTCCAGTTCATACTAAAACCACCTTTTTTACCGGCAATGGCTGGCTCCTTTACCATGGGATTGTATTTGGTTATCGTATCATTACAACTTTCACTTATAATCAGGTTGAGCCTGGCGCGTTTTTTACGGATCATTACCAATATATCTTCTGTGCTTAAGGAATTATCCTGGTATCTTTTAAACCTGTCAAGAACCACATCACGAAGATCAATATAAGGACCTGGCCTGCTGTCTTTAGGCATTCTAAAACCATGACCGGCATAATAAAATATAACGATGTCATTGGGGCCGGGCGTTAAGAAAGTATTTATCTTTTTAAGAACTGTTTCCTTTTTAAAATCCTTACCGGTAACCGTGTCAAATACAAATGCACTAATGCCCAGGAAGTCCTTTATTTTACGGAATAAATTGATGGCCTCATTCATGGATTTTCTGTCGGCTATGCCAATCTCCGGGTCCGTTACATTGGAAACAAAAAGCAGGAACATTTTTGTGTTTTGCTCCAAAGTGGTTAAAGATTTGGTATTGTTAATTACAAACTGGTTTTGGTAAAAAGGTTCGTAAATCTTGAAATAAGTAAGCACAAATTCCTTTGTAAGGATTTGCTGGCTTATATTTGACACCTTACTGAATTTAACCGGTTCTGCATGGCAACCTTCCGGTGCATTTATTATTCCCAGCGGTTCGAAGAGATTTGTTAGCGGATCTTTCTTAAAACATATATATTCCGGTAAAACTGTGCCATTGTTTTTACTTTCAACATATTTTGGGTTATGTAGCTTATAAAATAGCCGGCTGGCGCAGGCAGGATCACCTTCGAAGGTTTCTTCCATCACATCAAGATCTACCAGCATGGTATCAGCAAAACCATCCGTAAAAGCTTTAAGCCGGGCTTTCCCGGTTCCGTCATTGTTATCAATGAAGAGAAGTTTACATTCGGCGGTTTGGGTTGCAGGAGTCTGGAAAGAAAACTCATAAATGGTTTGTGCAGTTAATACTGCAGCTGTCAATAACAGGCAAAACAGCGTTGCAAACTTTTTATTCATATTTAAAATTTTAAGCAGCGGCAATAAAAGTATTCAAAATATCCGGCAAGTTGCTTGATACTTTGAAATTTTAATCGTAAAATTATACTCTAAAACCTTAAAAAATGATGAAGCAAAACAAAACAAAACTGCAATTTATCCTTGGCGGAATTTTAATGTTAACTTTCTCTATTGCTGCCTGCAACAGCAGCGAGGATAAAGTGACTACAAAAGATAGTGTGGTTACTATTGTAACACCTCCTGCCGTGAGAGATTCAGGTGACACCATGGAAGTTATTCCTGGCAAAAAAGCTCCGGGAACTGATGCTAAGCCTCAGTAATTTTTTTTATTATTTTGGTTCGTTTCATTTTCAGTCTATTACCGGCAAATAAAGGCCGGTTTTTTGTTAGCCAATTTATGAGCCAGTTTTCAACCCGGTGATGGGTGGGAATAAGGACTGCAGCTATTGAAACAAAGATCAGCATTTCATATACCGGCGTGTGATTGGTTAATTCTACTACATAAGGATGAAGTAGTAAGGTTAAAAATTCAAACAAGATCAACAAAGAAAGAACGCCTGATATTTTGATCAACCTGACATGCAGTTTTATCCTGCTTAATAAAAGCGTAAATATAAAAAAACCTGGAATAAAAATGGCAATAAACAGCAATTGCAATTGCTGTTTTCTTTCCTTTTTTGCAATCTTTTTATTTTCTGCAATATCCAGCTGCCTTACCTGTTCATTGCTTGACAGAACCTGCGATTCCCTTATCCTGCTTTTACTATTGATGCTGTCATTCAAATTCTGCACGTAATTCAGGTAAAAGAAAGAGCTGTCAATATTTTTTTCATCTTTAAAATACACTGATAAAAATTTAGCTGCAAGGAGGTGCCTGGGTAAAAAACCATCCTTTTCGGCAATAGCAAATGATTGTCGTGCATAAAACAAGGCCGAATCCTTTTGTTTCAGGTTTTTAAGTAAAGTTGCAAGTCCAAGATATGCTTCACAAAGCAGGTCATCATCTTCAGCTGCTTTTAAATAAACGATACCGCTTTTATAGTTCGCCATTGCTAAAAGATACTGTTCCGTTTTTAAATAACTATTTCCTAAACCAACCATTGACATGCCTTCGAAATAGTTGTTTTTTGTTTGACGGGCAATATTGAGCGATTTGTTAAAGTAACTAAAGGCAGAATCATTCATGTTCAGCTTGTCATAAACATCTCCCATATTTAAGGCTATAATGAATTTTTCGCCGTCAACGCTATCGAGCTGCTTTAAAACTGAATCTGCTTTATAATAATACTCAAGCGCTTTTTTATATTCTTCCTGGTTAACATAAACAAATCCTATATTGATTAATCCAACTGCAAAATTCTTCTGGTTGTTTGTTTTTTCTACCAACTCAAGTCGTTTAAAATTATATTCTAAGGCGAGCGGGAAATTCCCTATTAACCTGAAAATAATAGCCAGTGTACCCAAACTCTTTGACTGTCCATTAATGTATTTAATTTTTTTTGACAGCGAAAGCGCTTGACTCGTTATTGTTAATGCTTTTTCAGGATCAAATACCCTTGATTCATAGCCTATATCACACATCAGTTTAACCCTGTTGGTATCAATTTTTTCTATCTTAAGTAATTGGTAAAGGCTATCAACAACATTTTTTTGGGCCAGCAAGCCAAACGGTAAAAAGAAGAAAATAACTGCAATTAGTTTCCTACACATAAGCTTATGATGAGATTTGATTAAAGTTATACATAAATGCTTTACCAAAATATGCCGGCAGCTAAGTTTATTCTATTAAAGACACTACTAAAAAAATGAAAATTTTTCGATGTGCATTTTATTCCCCGGCATATGTATATAAACTCACAATATTTGTTCACATTGGGAACGTTTCATACTAACATACCTTTACCACACGTTTAACTTCCTGTAAGAACAATCCCATTTAACTTTACCTGATCCGTATTGTAGCATCAAATTGTAATTTTATAATAGTATGAAAGCTAATCCCCAATTTTATAACCGCCTCGTCATTATTGCTGCAGGCTGTTTTTTATTTTTGAATAACAGTTTTGCTCAAAAAAATGGCATTTTACCTTTAAGTGGAATGAAATTTTTTAACGAAGGGATTGCAGCAGCATCAATAGAAATTAAAATTGACGGCGCACAATTACTTAGTAACAGATTGCCTTTAAATAAAGAAATTGAGATAAGCTTGCAGCAAGCCAGCGGCTTCGCCATAAGTAATTCCAAAACAATGTTTGCCGGGGCTGAAGTAATTGTACTATCACCCAGGGGCGAAGTTTTACTAAACAATCCAAATGCACTTTTAACTAGTTACTCAAATGGTTTTTACGCAAAAGACCTGAATGCCCTCAGCATAAAGTTTGGTATTGGTACACATATAATGAAAGGGAATTTTGGTGGTGTTTTAAAAATACGGCTGTATGACCTGAAGGGGAAAAACCAGTTACGGCTGGAGATTCCGGTGAGCTTTGCCCGGCCGGGTGAATCGCTGCAAGTTTCAAAAACCGCAAAACCAATAAAATCAAACATCGGCGTAAATGGTATTATTAATGGGCTGGAGGCGAAAGATATGCAGGTTAATACTGATACCACCATAAAGGTATCACCTAAAATGGCTTACACCAGCATGGATATTTCAAATATC
>JANOUJ010000229.1:0-4770 GCA_031416815.1 Chitinophagaceae bacterium | reverse complement strand
AAAATCCTTTGATGCTTTTCCAATGTTTAGTCCTGATGGAAAGAAGATCATTTTCTGCAGCAACCGCAATAATGGTGGTACCAGGGATACCAATATTTTTATAGCTGATTGGGTGGAATAAAAGGTTAATCCGTTAATCCGTGGGGTATATTTTAGTTTAAGGTAGCTTTAACAAGTACCACACGGATTAACCAATTAACGGATTAACGTTCTCATTTATTCACCCGTGAAAATATCTTGCTTACTATCTTCCATTCCCCATTTACTTTAAGCATGTTCATGTAATCGTACAGGATCACTTTATCAGTCTCTATTTTTATTTTTCCGTTTGCAGCAGCGCCTTCAATATTCACCGAAACAATTTCGATCTTTCTTTCCGATTTAGTTGTGTTTGCTTTTACCCTTGCAATAAAATCGGCAATAGGCACATCTTTAAATTCGCCGGTGGCGGCATCAATGTATTTCATAGAAGCACTGGGATGAAAGGCTTTTTCCATGCGGTTACCATCGCCGCTCATATACTCCTGCAGGCAGGCTCTTACTGCAGTTTCATCAGCAGTTTGCGCAAAACTTGTTTGAAGTGAACCTGAGGCAAATAATACCATCAGTAAAAAAAATATCTTTTTAATATTGTAAGTTTTGATAAAACTATTAAAAATGTTGCTGGACTCTTATTAAATTATACAGGCGGTTAATTTTGCGGTTGAGGTGCTACATCAGTTGCAAATAATTATCTCCGCCCCAGCTCAATCACTTCTGCATCTTTCATTTCTTTTCCATCAATTACAAAACGGATGATGGTCCTCATTTTATGCCAGCCCTGTTTACCTGCGGCACCGGGATTCATGTGCAGGCAATTCAGTTTATCATCGTACATGATCTTTAAAATATGAGAGTGGCCGCTGATAAAGAGTTGCGGTTTGTGAATGAGTATTTCTTTTTTTGTTCCGGGATTGTATTTAGGTGGAAACCCACCGATATGCTTCATCATTACCTTTACGCCTTCGCACATAAAAACCAGCTGCTCCGGAAACTCTTTCCTGATGTCCTGTCCGTCTATGTTTCCGTAAACACCCCTTAGCATGGTGAGACGGGACGTAAGACCACGTGCCAGCTCAACAGTGCCAAAATCTCCGGCATGCCATACCTCATCACATTCTTTAAAATGCTCAAAAATGGTTTCATCCAGGTAATGATGGGTGTCGGCCAGTAATCCTATTCTTGTCAAGGTTTATATAGTTATAATGTGTAAATTTATGTTGTAAATTTAATGAATGCCATTTCACCGCAACTTTACATACTATATTGATAAGCGTAGTTGGAAATATTGTTTTTTGCTTGCTTCTCTTGCACTCTGCGTCAAACTATAAGTAAAAATTCAAAATTAAAAAGTCAAAAGATCCTTAGTATATTCCAATTTTTATTTTTGACTTTTGATTTTTTAATTTGTATTCTTTATCTTCTCTTAATTTTAATCTAGCAATATGGCACACTATCATAGTTTAGGCAGTATACCTCATAAGCGGCATACACAATTTCGTAAACCCGATGGCAAATTATATTCTGAACAACTTTTCTCTACCGAAGGATTCAGTAACGATTATTCCATCCTTTATCACAATCATCCACCTACTGAAATTATAAGAACGGATGAACCGGTAAATGTACAGCCCCGTATTGCCGAAGAGAAAATGCTGAAGCACCGGAGTTTTGAAGGTTTTAAGATCAAACCTGAAAAAGACTACCTGCAAAGCCGTAAACCGGTATTGGTTAATAACGATTGCCATATTGTACTGGCGGCGCCACAACAAAGCATGACGGATTATTTTTACAAAAATGCCGATGCGGATGAAATGATCTTTGTGCATGAAGGCAGCGGCGTCTTAAAAACGCAATATGGTAAGCTTCAATTTGGTTATGGCGATTATCTCGTTATTCCCCGTGGTACTATTCATCAAATTGATTTTGCAACAGACAATAACAGGTTATTTATTGTAGAATCTTTCAGCCCGATAAGGTATCCTAAAAGATATGTAAGCAAATTGGGACAATTACTTGAGCATTCACCTTTTTGTGAAAGGGATATCCGGCAGCCTAAAGATCTGCAAACAATTGATGAAGCCGGTGACTTCTTAATTCAAACTAAAAAGAAAGGAATTTTATACGGCCTGCATTATGCCCATCATCCTTTTGATGTGGTAGGATGGGACGGATGTTGCTACCCGTTTGCTTTCTCCATTCATGATTTTGAACCGATAACCGGCAGGGTGCACCAGCCGCCACCTGTACATCAGACTTTTGAAGCTAATAATTTTGTGGTATGTTCATTCTGTCCACGTTTGTTCGATTATCATCCGCAGGCAATTCCGGCCCCATACAATCACAGTAATATCGACAGTGACGAGCTGTTGTATTATGTAGATGGAGATTTTATGAGCCGCAAGCATGTTACCCGTGGCATGATCACTTTGCACCCGGCGGGAATACCTCATGGTCCTCACCCCGGAGCTGTTGAAAAAAGTATTGGTGCTAAAGAAACGGGTGAATTAGCGGTAATGGTGGATACCTTTCACCCTTTACAATTAACAGTAGAGGCATTGGAAATTGAAAACGAAGGGTATGTAATGAGTTGGGCTGAATAGAGTTGATAGGCCATTAATAAATTATACTATTTAACCCCGGTTATTTTTTATTTCAAAATCTGTCCTATATTTAAAGTACAAAAAACAAAAGCTACATGATACAATTCCATGAAATTAAAGTAGGTGATTATTTAATAGCTGATAACGACGGCGATAAAAAACAAGGTGAAGTAACAAACCTGAATGGAAACGAAAAGCAGGTTTGCGTAGATACCGGTGCCCAGGGTTTCTGGTATGAAACCAGTCAATTGAGTCCGATAGCGTTGGATGATGAGCAATTGGACAAATTAAAATTTCACAAACAGGAAAATGAGGACGGTACTGTTAAGTATATGAAGGGCGCTTTCCGTATGATGTTGCCTGCAAAAGGAGATTTTTCGAAATTTGAGGTTTGGTATCGTGATGAACACCGAAAAATTATGCAGCCCATTCATGTTCACCAACTTCAAAATCATTTTTATGATATGACCAAGGTTCATTTAAATCATGAATCTTTTGATTAATAAGTAAGATTTATTAAGAATGCCTCAGACAAATCGATGTTTGAGGCATTTTTATATAACACCCTGTAAACAATGTTTTAATGTCGGTTTTGTAATTTTAATATTTGGGTGGGATTTCCAAGCAATTTTGGATTTTTGCTCCTCCAAAAGGCAAATAAACTCCACATTCACTCTTTTTCTGTGGAAAAACGGTGGTTTTGTTGGTAATTCAATTCGTTTTTTGCCGTTTATTAAATAATAACTCCTATCTTTGCGCTCCAAAAATTATGGCTAAACAGGCACTTATTAAACAAGACGGAGTAATAATTGAAGCGTTGAGCAATGCTATGTTTAAAGTGAAATTGGAGAATGATCATGAGATTTTAGCCACAATTTCCGGTAAGATGAGAATGCACTATATACGGATTTTGCCGGGCGACAAAGTGGGTGTGGAAATGAGTCCTTATGATTTAACAAGAGGCAGGATTATTTTTAGGTATAAATAAAAACGTGAGTGGTGAGTCGTCAGACGTGAGTGTGAACCACTTAATTTCACGATTCCAAATTCACGATTCACGATAAGAAAAAAACAAGTTTATGAAAGTTAGAGCTTCAATTAAAAAGCGCAGTGCAGATTGCAAGATCGTAAGAAGAAAAGGCAGGCTGTATGTGATCAACAAAAAGAATCCTCGTTTTAAGCAAAAGCAAGGGTAATTAAATCCTAAATCATAAAAACTAAATTCTAAATGTTAGAATTTAGAATTTAAATATTAAAAATTAAATAAAACATGGCTCGTATTGCCGGTATAGATTTACCAAAAAACAAAAGAGGCGAAGTTGGCCTTACTTACATCTACGGAATTGGCCGTTCTACTGCCCGTTATATATTAGATAAGGCTGGTAGCATCGATCACAGTAAAAAAGTGAATGAATGGAACGATGATGAGCAAACTGCCATCCGTAACGTGATCAATAACGAATTTAAGACCGAAGGTGCTTTGCGTAGTGAAACCCAGATGAACATCAAACGTTTGCTGGATATCGCTTGCTACCGTGGTTTACGTCACCGTAAAGGGTTGCCTGTTCGTGGTCAGCGTACACGTACCAACAGCCGTCAAAGAAAAGGTAAGCGTAAGACAGTTGCGGGTAAAAAGAAAGTAACTAAATAAGCTAATGGCTAAAAGCTTTTAGCTTTTAGCTTTTAATAAGACTTCAATCATTTGAAACAATACCAGATAGCCCGGAAGTCGGCAGGAGGGTTGATTCAGTCCTGGTAAAACGGGATAACATTTTTTAAAGATTACCTATTTAGATCAAATTATGGCAAAAGCACAAGGAGGCACAAACGCGGCCGCAAAAAAGAGAGTAGTAAAGGTTGACAGTTACGGAGATGCACACATTACAGCAAGTTTCAACAACATCATTATCAGTTTAACCAATAAGCAGGGCCAGGTGATCAGTTGGAGCAGTGCCGGTAAAATGGGTTTCAGGGGTTCTAAAAAGAATACCCCTTATGCAGCTCAGATGGCCGCTGCTGATGCAGCAAAAACAGCCCTGGATGCTGGTTTAAAAAGAGTTGATGTATTTGTAAAGGGCCCCGGTTCAGGCCGCGAAGGCGCTATCCGATCCTTATCACAAAATGGTAT
>JANOUJ010000228.1:0-3480 GCA_031416815.1 Chitinophagaceae bacterium | reverse complement strand
CACCCGATGCAAAAAAGTTAGGTGTAAAGGTTTCGCCATATTCTTTATCCTTTACAAACCTGGCTTTGCCGGGTATAATATTTAACACAGAAACCCCCAGAAAATAACGGGCAGAATACAACCATAAACCAGCACCTATTTCTGGCTTTATTTTACTAATAGAACCATTGTTATATCCTATTGCCGGATCATTCGGATCAAGATTGCCCCACTCTATTTTGCTCCTGTCTAAACTTACACTGCTTATACCAACATTTAAGCCGGCAGCAAGACTGGTTTTAACAGATAATGGCATATGATAAGCATAAGAAACAGTAGCCGACCACCTGTTAATATAACCAGCTTTATCATTTACAACCTGCAATCCCAAACCATGATGGGCAGGTGAAACTGCATACTCATCCCAGGCCTTGGGGCCACCTGGGTGCTCACCAGGCACCTGAAAGGATGTAGCATTGGTACGCATATCTTTTTTACCAAGAGGTGTGTGAATAGTAAGATAAGTTGTTACCGGCGCCCCGTTTATCCCTACCCATTGATTGCGGTGACTTAGTTTTACATCTGTATAATTTTCAATGCCGGTAATACCAGGATTAAGAATATAATTGTTTAAAATGTACTGGGTATAATGAGGTTTAGCCTGACTAAATGCAGGGTTAACACCAAAACAAAGAATAACGGCAACAAAAACAATTTTCTTCATGCTTTCAATTTTTCTCCCGATAACTATGGGATGGGTATGTAAAATTCCCGTTTAATAAAGTTCAATCATTTCGATTGATATAAATGTTAACAGCACTTGTAAAAATTTACAGCGATCCGCCGGAAGGCAGACCGCTGTAAATGATTTTTTATTTTATGATGGTTACGTAACCGGTAATTGGGTCACGGCCATTTCCTGGCTCTATAATATAATAATAGGTATCAAATGGTAATGGCTTACCTTTTAAAGTACCGTCCCATGGGGTATTATAGCCTCTTGATTCAAATACCAGGTTTCCGGCACGGGTAAATATCTGTACCCGGTTGTTTGGATAAGTATTTAAATAATCAATCCTCCATTTATCATTAATACCATCGCCATTGGGAGTAAATGTATTAGGTATTGCCGGAAATTTCAGCAATTTCACAAACACATCATCGCTTGCCTGACAACCACCAATTCCTGTTACTGTAAGCTTGTAAGTCATATCCGTTTTAGGATTTACTACTCTGGGTCTTAAAATGCTGGCATCTGTCAAATAAAGATTTGGTGTCCATGCATATTGAGGATTAACTGCAAAGGCTGTAGCTTCAAGTTGCACAGATCCTCCTTCCAGTACAAACTTATCGGGCCCTGCATTTCTATGCGGATAAGGATAAACCGTAAATGGCTTACTGATGGTATCACTGTTGCAACCATGAGTGTTTATAGAATACATCGTAATGGTGTAAGTGATGGTATCGCCGTAGGTATGTGTAATTGGGTTGGTTAATCTGGTAGTACCATCTCCCATATTCCAATTCCATTGGTTTACAATACCGTCTTTTCCGTCTGTATTATCAGTTATCAATACATTATCGCCAATACAAACACTTGGTTTGCTAAAAACAAAATCGGCTTTTGGTTGCGGGTGAATGCTATTTATCACGATAGTAGTATCATGTACGCAACCCGGACCGGAAAGCGGTACACTTGTAACAATTAACCTCACATTAAAAGGCCCTTCGCTTGAATACCAGTGGCTTGGCTCAAAAGCTGATGAAGTATTATTGGGGCTTAAAGGCTCACCAAAATTCCATGCATAGGTCATTCCGCTGGCATCAGGCATTGAGGAAGTGTTATCAAATATTACCAGTGCATTCGGTATACAATAGCTTGGCTTATCAACAGCAAAATTTGGTACCGGGTATGGATTCACCCTAAGCTCCCCAGAATCGCTGGCTCTAATACAACTGTTCCCGGTTGTGGTTATTACATATTTAAAAAGGTATGGTACAGTTACCACCGGTGTTCCCGTGATAGTTAATGTGGTTCCCGTTACTGAATAGCTAACTCCGGCAGGCAAGCCCGATATAGTTACTCCGGTTGCGCCACCTCCTAAATTATAGCTGATATCATTTATGGCTGTATTAACACAAACAGACTGTATGCTGTCGCCTGCACTTGTAATTCTTCCAATGGTATGATCGGGAGCAACACTGATAGTAACAGTGGTAATATCTTTCACGCAGGTATTACCGCTTGTTTCTATGTCAAAACTATAATTGGTAGGTGTTGTTGGGGCACCCGAAATTGTTAACGTAAGCGGAGTTCCTCCCACAGTAAATGTTAAGCCTGGAGGAAGCGAGGGTATAAAGTTCACATTGGTAGCACCACCACTCAGTGTATACCTGATTGGAACAATAGAGGTGTTTACACATAAAGGTTGATTCTCATTACCGCTGGCGGCATCCCATGTAATATCATGGTTTGCATCAATGTTAATCACGGCTGACGTATCGGTACTTAAGCAACCGTCAGACGAAACATTGTGCATGGTTACAGTATAAGAAGGAGGACTCGGATTTGCATAAGTATGGCTGATAGGAGCTGCAATTGCAAAAGTTTGAAGTCCTGTTCCATCTCCAAAATCCCACACGGTACTGGTTAATGTTACCGATGCAGGTGCGGTTGAAAGATTGGTAAATGAAACCGGTGTTTGCTCACATGCCGGTAATACAACACTGAATGCCGCATGTGCTGTATCCCGTACAGTAATGGTATTGCTCATGGTATCTACACAACCACCGGCAGTTGATGTAAATGTATAAAGTATGGTATGAGTTCCGATACCGGCTACCGATGGAGTAAATAAACCAGTAGGCGAAACACCCGGGCCAGTAAATACTCCCGAACCCGGCACACCGCCAATTTCACTGGCTTGTGTAATCTGAAACGGCGGTACCAAATAACAAGTATTGGGCATATTGTTAAACTGCACCAACGGCGCTGCGTTAACAGTAATATTTCTGATACTGTCATCTAAACAAACGCCACCCGAATATGCCCGGTACCTGATCTGGTATACCCTGGTTAGCGGAGTTTGGAAATTGGGATATAAATGTCTGTACACTTTACCAGTAAAGGGATTCGTATCTATAATATCCGGAGGGCCAGGAGGGCCAGCAGTTACATTATCAAACCATATCTCAATCTTGGTTATTACACCAGGGAATACAGTTGAAGCTTCTACAACCGCTACCGAATCATTAGCACAAAGTGTCGTGGGGTTATTAACATTGAATATGGCATAAGGGTTACTGCCATTCACCTGTAAAACCTGAGTAATAGTATCTCTGCAATCCTTGGCAAAGTTCCAAACTATCAACCTTACGTTATACAGGCCTACAGCAGTGTAGCTGTGTGTAGGATTTTGTAGGTTTGATGTATTTGCCGGTCCAGAAACAGGGTCGCCAAAATCCCAATCCCACCGGTCAATAACTGCATTGGTAAGTTTG
>JANOUJ010000227.1:0-12073 GCA_031416815.1 Chitinophagaceae bacterium | reverse complement strand
ATGTTATTTTTTTAGCTTGCCGCAGAATAGCTAACTCCTTATAAAAAAAGTGAACTTATAACCTATAGAGATAAGACGGCGTTAATCCACCCTAAAAGCGATCTTGCACACACACCCGTAGGTAGTCACTTTACCGTCTTTCACATGGGCTTTAATGTCTTTTACATAAACCGAATCAATATTTCTAACAGTTTTTGATGCCTCGGTAACAGCTTGCTGAATGGCATCATCAATTCCTTTTTCTGATGAAGCAATGAGTTCAATTATTTTTACAATTGGCATGTTTATCAGTTTATGGTTAAAAATATAAAATACAATTGTAAGGTATTGAACCTTGCGGTAAAATCAAAAACTATCTCTTAATTGAAAGTGGTTACGGACTTTAAAAGGCTGCTAACGAAGTTGGTTGGTTGTGATGCTTTGCTGCCATACCCACGGGACGAATACCTGTTTTGTATCTTTTAGTTTTCTTATTGTTGAATTGGCAGCTTTGAAAATAATTTTTTTAGTTAAAAGGTTGCTCTTTAGCATTACACAACGCCCCAGGGCATTGGCGCAGTTTAGGAATTCATATCTATGTCTGACCCCCAATGACCTTAACTAACTGAATAATTATCTATATCTGGAGGCCAATTAAAAGCGGCGGGTCGTTCTTAAACTTCAACTACAACTCCTGGGGAAATATTTTACAAAAGGCTAAATCCTTTATAATCAATGAGATAATTCTCCGTTCTTTAAAAAACTAGAAAAAAAACTACCCCTTATACAATAAAAACTTGCCGGCTTGCGTTTTTACCCGGAATGACCGTAAAATTACCATCTGGCAAAATTGCGGTTTTCGCAAAAAACTTAACCTCAACCAAATTAAACCGCATTAAAATGAACTTTTTTACTTCAATTGCAAAAAGATCAACCTTAGTTATTCTGGCCAGCTTATTTTCGGCAATGTCCCTATCGGCCTTTACAACAGTAGTACCTGAACCGGCCAGTGTTGTTTATCAATCGATCGTAGTAACAAAAACTGATAAATCTGTCATCCTCGACTGGAATACCGCTTCTGAATTCAGGAACAGTTATTTTGAAGTAGAAAGAAGTACCAATTTGAATGATTTTAAAACTGTGGCCCTGGTGTTGGATGGTTTTGCAACTGAAGGAACCGGCAAAAAATATGCGTTTAAAGAAGATGTATCGGTTACTAAAAACGGTAAAATTGTTTACTATCGTTTAAAGCAATTTGATGAGTATGGTAATGTGAGTTACAGTGCGTCGGTGAAGGTTCAGTAAGATTAAAAAAAATTAGTTCAGTAAAATCAAAATAAAATTATTCAAGCAAACCAGGTTCAATCTGGCTGATAGAGCATCAATGCCAACCGTAAAGGTTGGTATTTTTATTTCAACACCTCCTGATAACAAAATGCTTAAATTTGGAAAGAAAATAAGGTATTGCAAAAATTATTATTGAGATTTTTCCTGTAATCAAATGAAACAATTTATTTTTTCTCTGTTCTTTACACCTGTTTTCTTTGTATCGGCTCAAAAAAAAAGTAAGAGTAAAATACCCCTGGTTTTTTACCTGGATTCAGTTCGTGTTAAACCAACTTGCATCTTCGACCTGGATAAAATTGAAAGTGTTACCGAGATCATTGATGATGATACAACGGCCCGTGGAGGTAAAGTATTTATGAAATCAAAAGACCCATCCGGCTTCAGGCTGTTAACCCCTAAAGAAATTTTTAGCATATATCATGTTACGCCCGATTCGCCTGCTATATTAATGGTGAATGACCGGGTCATCAGGGATACAGGTGATTTTCAAATCGATTCTTTTTATATAGCTACAATTAAGTTTACGGATATTGATCGTTATTCGTCATACAATGGGAAGCAAATACTAGATCTTCGTTTTCTAAAGATTCAAACCTGGGGCTACCTGGAGGAACAAAGTAAGAAAAGAAAGAAAAAAAAGTCTAAAGACTAAATTCCCTTTTCGTAAAAGATGTTGCTAAGCAAAAAATACCCGCTCAACCGTCCAGTAAACCGCAATGGCTGCAATGCCTATCGACAAAGGCACTACGATAGCTTTTCGGTAATAAGGTTTTTTGCCAAAGGGCAGAGCCAGTAAAAAGAAAGCTCCTAAAATAACTGCAACCTGTCCCAATTCTACACCGAGGTTGAACATGAGTAAGGAACTGAGGTATGCATTTTTAGGCAGTCCAAGTTCAGTTAATACACTGGCAAAGCCCATACCGTGTATAAGCCCGAAGAGGAATACAATACCAATGCGGCTGGCTCTTAATTTATTGGAGAAAATATTTTCAAGCGCCACATATAAAATAGACAAAGCAATAACCGGCTCCACAATATTTGCCGGCGGCTTAATTACCCCGTACATGGCCAGGCCAAGCGTAATGGTATGTGCAACAGTAAAAGCTGTGGCCTGCCATAAAATGGGTTTAAGTTTTGGGTTGAGCAGAAATAAACTGAGCACAAAAAGAATGTGATCAAGCCCGAGCGGGAGTATATGTTTAAACCCTAATTGAAAATAGATGCTTGCAACTTCTGTCTTACTCAGTTTTGATAAGGCATCCTCGTCATGTGCAAATAATTGCTGGCTAACGCATAAAAACACCAACATACAAATGCAAAGCTTATAAAATACTGCCGCATTTTTTTGTTTCATGAGCTTGTTAAGTAAGTTAAAGTTAAAGTTAAAGCAGATACGTAAAAAAGGCAGTTAAAGATTCGTTTACAGGGAAATGATGTATTTGATCTTAAACAATGATGGGGCATCACTAAAGAGTTCCGGTATATGGTTATCATAAGTATTGACCAGGTTGGCTTTAAAACCGTTCATAGAGTTTTCCAATACATCGCCAAGCGAAAATTCTGTAAATATCAATACCGGTGTACGGGTGGTTTCAGCAATTTTTATTACAGGGTGAGCATTAAGGTGCAGGAAAGAAGGGATCACCGGTGCGGCTATACAAAATCCTTTCGGTACCTTATTAACCTGTGAGGGTGTAGCAGTGTATTGTAAACTGATACGTGGTTTTGAAGGCAATACAAATTTGGTTACTGCACTGGTTTGAGCATGTACTACATACCCGCCCAGTGTACTTAAAATGATGATGAAGATCAATTGTTTCATGCGATCAACAGTGTTAATAATGGTTGTAGCCAGGTTATTTTAGTTACGCAATTTTGAGAGAAAAAGATTTAGTTGAATAAAAAAAGCGAAGAATGACTTCTTCGCTTTTGCTTTTGTTGTTTATGTATTGCCGGATTATTTTACATTGATTGCAGCCGCCCTTTGCAACAGCTCCGGGTTTTTGCTATTGGTCATCAAGGCTGTTTTTAAATACGCCTTTGCATTAGCTTGATCATTTTGGTTGTAAGCTATCCATGCCAGCTCATTGTTCACATCAATATTTTTAGGGCGTATCGCATATTCCATCATCGCATATTTTTTTGCATTGTCCCATTGGTTTGTTTTGATAAAGCTTCTGCACAATTCCAATGCAACCGAGTGATGGCCGGAATTAGCATCTTCGATCAACAACTTTTGCACTTCCGCATACTTGTCCATAGCTATTTTTGTATCGCCCATGGCAAGATATACATCAGCTTTTTGTTCTTCAAAAGATGATTGGGGCATAATGGCGTTGGCAGAATCTAACAAAGCAATAGCTCTTGTATAATTTTTCTTTTTTGCTTCTACCTTAGCCAGACCAGCCATGCTTGGTGCATAACTTGGGCGCATAGCTAAATTTTCTGTATAAGCATTTTCAGCCGCTTGCCAGTTGCCGGTATTGTAATAAAGATCTCCCAATACATTTCTGCTCCAGCATTGTGGTTCGCTGCCCGGTAAGCCAGCTTGTACAGCCAATTTCATGGCTTCAATCGCACCATTATAATCTCCGTAAATTTCACGTAAATAACTGGCCCTTGAGTAAGATTCCAGAGATGGTTTTATTTCCTGCATCTTATCCGACATAGCAATGGCTTCTTCATAATTGCCCAGCTCCACATTGGCATCAACTAAAATACCATACACGTAAGCATTGTTGGGGTTGATCTTTTTTGCTTCTTCCGCAATCTTCTTTGCATCAGCAAACTGGTGCTGGCTCATTCTTAAAGAAGCTTTATAAACATTGGCTTCAAAATTTTTGGCATCAATACTTAAAACGCCATTGAGTATTTTTTCAATAGCAGGGTAGTAGTAATGATGCTCACCGGTAATGCGCTGCTCGGTGATGAAGATAGTGGCTAATTGCAAGCGTGTTTTTACATCTTCAGGGTTTACTTCAAGCTTAGCTTTTAATTCGTCTGTTTTTTCCAGTGTTTTTTTCCATTCAGCAGCATTGGCCAATTCGCCTTTGCGGTCCAGCAAATTTGGTATTTGCATGGGGTTTTGATCATCCACATATGCTTTTAGTTTTGCTTCGCTATTGTTACAGCTATTTAATGTTACCAGTGAAGCAAAAATTAAAAAAGCAACACAAAGCGCCTTATGGGCAAAAAATGGGAGGAGGGTTAAAGTCTTTTTCATTTTAGTGTAGTTTTTTAACATATACGCAAAAAGGAGAACCTTGGTTCTCCGATTTTGCATTTATTTTTAACTGCCCTTGCAGCTTTATTTGCCACGAATTACACTAATTGTCACTAATAATACTGCCATTCGTGTTCATTCGTGTAATTCGTGGCTTACTCTTAGTTTGTTTTAATAATACCCATCGTTTTTGTTTTTGCACCATCAACATACATCCTTGCGTAGTATGCACCCGGTGCAAGGTTTGCTTTACTCCATTGTATGTAGTAGTCGCCTTTTGTTCTTGATGGCTCTTTTATCACAGCTATTTGTCTTCCAACGGCATCAGTTATCACGATGCGTATATCTGTTGCATCCTGGTTAAGCCTGTAATGGAAAGTGGTAGATGATCTGAACGGACTTGGAAAAGCTACAAAGGCAATTGGATCTGCAGCTAACCCTAAATTGCCACCAAATACCATACTTTTTGGCCCGCTGTAACTGTTACCTGTAAAGCCTCTCCACGGTGTTTGCACAAAAGGAAATGCTGGTTTAAACGTAGTATCATTTTTGCCAACACCCTCTTTAAACGTAATGGTATTTACAAGTTGTGGTGTAACCGGACTTCCTGTTCCAGGATAATCATCGTACCACAAACCAATGGCTGCCAACGCAACGCCACCCACGGCTTGTAATTCAATAGTAGTTACGTCATCCTCCAACCTTCTGCCATTGGGGAATCCATCCATGTTAGGAATATTTTGCAGTGCTGCACTTGCATTAAATCTTGGATCAGTTAATCCCAACACAGCTGCCTGTATGATGCCTAAAGGACTAAAGTCGGGGCTGTTACGTGGTGTAACAGGCACTGCCATATTCAACCTTAAATAATCGCCCAAAGTGGGTAAAAAGTTATTGATAAAAGGCTTACCTGCTGCCAACGGATTGCCGCCTTTGCCTGTTGCCAGTTGATATGGACGCAGGTTTGGAACACCGGTATAGAATATCGGTAAGATATCCACTGCTCTTGGGCTCTGGTTATCCGGTAATAAGATAGTTCCGAAAATAGCATCATCCAATGCTGTTCCTGCTACTGCAGGTGAACCTTTTAATGGAAATAAACCGGGTTTACCATTTCTGAAATCAAAAGCACCTAAAGAAGCTTTTTGAATCCTTAGTTTAGCAAGTCCTGGTACGGCTCCACCAAATTGTGAATCGTCCATGTACAAAGCCAGTTCCGGATTTTTAAAGTATGGAATAAATTGGCCGTCACCAGACGGTGCTGTTGCATTCCACTTATCTTTATCGCCTATCGCAATAACCGCTTCGTTGGTTAAAGGCATACCTAACCTTGAAACCTGTATCCATGCACCTGACGTAGTTGGTTTACTACCATCAGTACTTAAAGTAGTAATAGCTGGCCTGCTTGCATTGGCATACACACCGATTACAAAATCTGCATCTAAAATACTGGTTGCAGTGGCAGTTGTTCTGCCTGTTTTTTGTAAAGTTGAAATAGGAACTTCAATGGCAATGGTATGGCAATTGTATTTTGCCACGCCATCTCTTGCACCAACGGTTCTAAAACCACCGGCATCAAAAGCTCCGCCCAGGTCAACAAAGAAAGGATCGTCTATAGGGCCGCAAAAAACTTTCTCCCCTGTGCTGGCTGTTGCTATGGCTGCCGTCATTAGTGCATTATAATCTGTTGCGCCTAAACCGGCACCACCTTCAATAGAGCGTGGGCCAATGTTGGGAGGAGGTACAACGCCACCGACAACAATATTGGTAAAGCTGGTGCCGCCATTTATACTCCTTTCGCAGTTGTAAGTTGTTTTTACATTTTGTTTACCCAACCGTATGTTGAAGAAGGTAGTACCATCTTCATTTGTTTGGAAAAAGGTAAAACGGTAAATGATATCATCGCCGGTTGTGGCAGTATTGTTATCAACTCGTATCTCGTAACGGATGTTTTCTCCAAACGTATACCAGTTGGGCCCGCCAGCGGGATGTTCAAAGGGAATATAATTAGCGATCAGGATGATCTTGTTGCTATCTGCCGGACTGCGGAAAGCATAAAGATCTGTATTATCTGCCAGCGGATCGTTACTGATCAACGGCGCTTCCCTGTGGCTCGATGCAGCCGCATTTATAGTAAATGCCGTTGAGCAAATCAGCAGGGCAGTCAGTATTTTAAAATATTGTTTCATACAATTTATATTTATAGTGGTTAATTTTTTTTAGGTTAGAATCTTGGTTTTATACTGTAATCGTAACCTCTCCATGGTGTTTGCACATAAGGGAAAGCTGGCTTAAACGTGGTATCGTTCTTTGTGGGGCCTGCTGAAAAACTGAGTACATTAACCAGGTTGGTTGTAACCGGGCTGCTGCCATCCAGTTTATAATCATCGTACCACAAACCAATTGCTGCCAAAGCAACACCACCCACCGCCTGAAGCTCAATGGTTGTTACATCATCTTCCAATCTTCTGCCGTTAGGAAAACCATCCATGTTTGGAATGAACTGCATATTTGCATTGCCATTGTATGCCGGATCTGTAAGGCCCAGCACGGCTGCATTTACAATACCCAGGCTACTGAATTTAGGATCGTTACGTGGGGTAGGAGGTACAGCCATATTCAGGCGCAACATATCTCCCAAGGTTGGTAAAAAATTATTGATGAATGGTTTACCTGCCGAAAGCGGGCCACCAGTTTTACCTGTTGCCAACTGGTACGGGGCCAGGTTTGGAACACCGGTATAAAATATTGGTAAGATGTCAACAGCTCTTGGGCTCTTGTTATCTGGTAATAAAATAGTGCCGAAAATGGCATCATCAAGCGCTGTGCCTTTTACAGCAGCAGAACCCTTTAATGCGTATAAACCGGGTCTACCGTTTCTAAAATCATAAGCGCCTAAAGAATGGTTTTGTATCCTTAAAGCATTTAAAGATGGCACGGCTCCGCCAAATTGCGAATCATCCATGTATAAAGCCAACTCAGGATTTGAAAAATAAGAAGCAAACTGCAGATCATTTGCAGGAGTGGTTGCATTCCATTTGTCTTTCATACCTACAGGTATAATAGCCTCATTGGTAAGCGGCATGCCCAGGCGTGAAACCTGCACCCAAGGACCACTATAGCCGACTGCACCACCGGCACCCATTGTTTTTATTTGTTGTCTGCTTGCGCTGGCCCAAACACCAATTACAAAATCACCATCTAAAATACTGGTAGCCTGCGCCACGCTCTTACCATCCTTCTGTAAAAGATTAATAGGAATTTTTAAAGCGATACTGTGTACGTTGTAACGTGACAAACCATCTTTTGTTGGATTGGTGGTATTGCCTTCGGGACGGAAATTACCCAAATCAAAAGCACCTGCAAGATCAACAAAGAATGGATCGTCTACCGGTCCGCAAAACACTTTTTCGCCACTGGTGGCTGTTGCAATTGCTGCGTTGATCAACACATCATAATTAGCAACACCCAAACCTACGGGGCTGCTTTGAATGGAGCGTGGGCCAATGTTAGCAGGCGGAACAACACCATTTGTTACAACTGTTGTAAAGGCACCGCCATTCACGCTTTTCTCACAGATGTAAGTTGTTTTTAAATTTTGTGCGCCCAGGCGAATGTTGAAAAAGGTTGTAGGATCCTGGTTTACCTGCGAAAATGTGAACCGGTACAAAATATCATCTGTTGTAGTGGTTGTTTTATTCTTGATGTGAATTTCGTAGCGGATGTTGGTACCAAATGTATAATAATTAGGACCGCCTTCGGGCAGTTCGAACGGAATATAATTGGCTATTATGGTAATTGTATTTGGATCATCCGGGCTGCGGAAGGCGTATACGTCGGTATTATCACATAAAGGATCGCCCGAGATCAATGGCGCTTCCCTGTGGCTTGAAGCGTTTGATACAAGGCTGCCGGTAAGTAAGGCAAGCACCAGTATCAGTTGCTTTGTTTTTGTTATTGTTTTTTTCATCATTGTAAATTTTAGATTATTTTATTTAGATGCGGTTTTGCTATTAAAATCAAATAACAGGGAAAGCCTGAAAGTATTCTTCAGTGCGTTGTCATTTGTATTATTACCGGTTGGCAACAGGTAAGAGAAATTAAGACCTGCAATTTTGTAATGCAAACCGGCGCCTACTGTCAGGTAATTGCGGTTACCTTTTAATTTGTTCTCGGTAAAATAACCGGCACGCAGACTGAACATTTCTTTATACATATATTCTGCACCCAATCCCAATTGAATTTCTTTTACCTCTTCGCTTCCTCCACCCGGAGCATCGCCAAAAGAACTAAACCAACTACCTACAACACCTTTGCTGTTATAGTCTGCTACACCTTGTGCATTGTTTGCGTCCGGCGGGGTTGGTACCAATAATTTATTCAAGTCGAATGCAAATGATATTTTATTATCGCTGTTTATTTTCTTATTGTAAGCTGCGCCCAATGCCAGGTTTGCAGGTATGTAGGCAGATTCACCGCCATAATTCAACTTGCTGCCCAGATTGGTTAAAGCAACACCAAAATTCCATTCTTTTTTTGTGTAGAAATACGAAAGATCAGCCGCAACGGCACTGCCCGTTTTGTACGTGCTGTTTACAGAATTATCTGCCAGCCTGCTCCGTATGTAGCGAATATTGAGACCCAGGCCGCTTTTGCCTGAAAGCTTGCGGGAGTAACCGGCTTCGATGGCGATGTCGCTGGGTTTGAATGTACTTACTTCATTTCCGATTGCATCGGTAAAAGTAAAAGTACCCTGACTGAAATTGCGAAATCCGAAACTGATGGCCTGCTTTTCATCAAGTTTGTAAAACCCGGCCACAGAAGCCTGGAAGAGGTTTTTAATATCAAATTCGCTAAGCCATGGCGTGTAAGTAAGGCCAATGCCATATTTGCCATCGTTAAAAACTGTTTTACCGCCATTGTAAAACATAGCGTAGGCATCGGGATCTGTTGCAACGCCTACATCTCCCATACCACCGGTCCGGGCATCACTTGCCAGTCTTAAAAAAGGAACTGCAGTAGTTATGGGGTTTTCCTTTCCCGATTGGGCGAACGATGTTTGGGTAAACATCAGCAGCAAAACCGGAATGATAAATCTGGTTAATTTTAAATTCATGTTTTAAAGTTTTGATTATTTGAGAAAAAGAAACGGGTTATTGAGATGCATCTACGTGGAATTCTGTTAAATGGTTTTAACGTTCTTAAATTTTGAGGCTTATAAAACCTATTTTGTAAGAATGATGGGAGTTTATATTTAAATTTGATGCTAAAAATTAATATTTATGGCTTATTGGTTGGTAAAATCTGAACCCTCAGTGTACAGTTGGGATTTGTTGGTAAAAGAAAAGCAAACCTGTTGGAGCGGCGTACGCAATTATGCAGCACGAATAAATTTACGTGCAATGAAAAAGGGAGATGAGGTATTTTTCTATCACAGTAACGAAGGCGTGGAAATTGTTGGTATTGCCAAAGTGGTTAAAGAGGCATACCAGGATCCTACGATAGATGATGATCGTTGGGTGGCTGTAGACATCAAGGCACACAAAAAATTAAAAAAACCGGTATCGTTAAATCAATTAAAAGCAAATAAGCGCTTTGCAAATATGGACCTGGTAAGATTGGGAAGACTTAGTGTGCAGACGGTAAAGCCGGAAGAGTGGGAGTGGGTGATAGAGATGGCGGAAACCCCCTCCGCCCCCTAAAGGGGGAACTTGGAGTCTCGTAAATATCTCCTCCTTTATTTTGCAAGAATAATCTGCTAAATCAACGGACAGGAAAACGCTTTCTGTTTCATTTAACATTTGCCTGTGGTTACTAATTTTATGCAATTTGTATCAATGAGTATCTAATAACGCTAAACTCATTGTTATGAAAACAAAATTTTTTATTACCCGCAGGGCGCTATGCGCTGCATTTTTAGTGGCTGCTTTTTTTATCTCCTGCAAAGACAGCCAAAACAAGTCAGAAGCAACATCGGATTTTGCTACACTGGAAAAAAAATCTCCGGAAACACAAAAGAAAGACAAAGACCATCAGCAAATACCGGTCGGCAAATTTTCTCCTCTACTAACCGATTCAACCAGCAGCCCCTTACAAACGCCTGCTGCATCAAACCCCGACTGGGACAGTAAGATCATCAAAACAGCCAGTTTAAGGTTGGAGATAAAAGATTTTAAAAAATACAATGAGTATGTACATAATGCTGTAAGGCAATACGGGGCTTATGTTGCACAGGAAGATCAAAATCTCAGCGATGAAAAATCTGAAACCACTATTACCATTAAAGTTCCCGTAGCCCAGTTTGAACCAATGATGAACAAACTACCGGTTGATGACAGTAAAGTGATGGAAAAAAAAATAAGTTCCGAAGATGTTACCGGCGAAGTGGTTGATACAAGATCGAGACTGGAAGCAAAAAAACAGATGCGGTTAAAATATCTCGAGTTTTTAAAGCAATCAAAAAACATGGAAGAAGTGCTGCAGGTGCAAAACGAAATTAATGGCATACAGGAACAAATAGAATCTGCCGCAGGGCGTGTTGCATTTCTTTCAAACCAATCTGCCATGAGTACCATTAACCTTACTTTTTACCAACCCATGCCAGGATATAAGCCAACAGATACTACACCATCTTTTTCAACAAGGATTGGCAATGCATTTAAAACGGGCGCCGGCTGGATCGCAGAATTGTTTGTCGGTTTGGTATCGATCTGGCCTTTACTTTTAATTGTGTTTGCCATCTATTTTGGCTGGATGAAATCGAGGCCGGCAAAAGCTGTTACACAATCGTAATTTATTTTCTTTCACGCAGAGTGAACTGAGAAGCAGCCGGCGCAGCGTTAATTCCCTGCGCCCTCTGCAACACTGCGTTCTCTGCGTGAGACTGCTTCAACGAAAAATAACCGTACCCATTTGCCGGGTAAGCTCAATTTCCATTTGTTTCAGGTGCTGGTGCGTTTGTACCAGCATCATCTGGTCTTCTGCAATTGTAGCCTTTTCAAGATCACGCTGGTTCTCATCCATCAGCCTTTTTATTTTGCGCAGCTTTAAATAATTCAATGTCGAAAAAACCTCTTCGGCAAAAAGTTCGTCACGGGTAGCAATATGGCCTTCAAAATGTTCTTTCCAGTTTGGGCTAATATCATAATTAAAATCCATGATGCTTACCACAAGAGCGCTCATTTGCTGGTCTTCATGATATAAAAAATTCTTGGCAGTGGGTTCCAGTCCGGCATTGTACCATGCCTTGTAGGTTTGCATTACCCTTATTAATTCTTTATTATCGATCAGTTCTTCCAATTGATTCTCTTCTATCTCTTTAAAAATATACTCAGCCACTTTTTGTTCTTCGTTCCATTGTTTTAAACCAAACTCCAACAGGCTGCGTATCATCGCCTGCTCATGTGTCTCATCTTTATTAAAGAGTGCAACAACATCACCATCTGTTTCGTTGTATTGCCCTGCATCTATCGCTTCATCTGCAAAACGTTGGTCACGGTTTATACGGGTCTCATCTTTAGTAAC
>JANOUJ010000226.1:0-2728 GCA_031416815.1 Chitinophagaceae bacterium | reverse complement strand
GGAAGACCGCCTCTATGGCCATTTGCATGGTGTAGAAAGCGTACGCAATATAGTGGAAGGAGCAGCAGAATTGGGTATCAAATATCTCACCCTGTATGCCTTTAGTACCGAAAACTGGGATAGGCCCGAAAATGAAGTGTCTGGATTGATGGAATTGTTAGTTGATACGATTCGTAATGAAGTACCCACCCTGAATAAGAATAATATTAGACTCCATGTAATTGGAGCTGTTGATATGCTGCCCGATGCAGCAAAAAATGAATTAAAAGAAGCATTGAACGAAACATCATCGAATACAGGATTGAACCTGATCATGGCCTTAAGTTACAGCAGTCGTTGGGAAATTGTAGATGCGGTTAAACACATTGCTGCTGATGTAAAAGCCGGAAAATTGGCGCCCGAAGATGTAACGCAGGAAACAATACAGCAATATCTTACAACAAAAGATTTTCCTGATCCGGAACTGATGATAAGGACGAGTGGTGAGTATAGGATAAGTAATTTTCTACTGTACCAACTGGCTTATGCCGAATTGTACTTTACGCCCACCCTTTGGCCCGATTTCAGAAAAGAAAATCTTTATACTGCTATCCTCGATTTTCAAAATAGAGAACGCAGGTTTGGCAAAACCGGAGAGCAGATAAAAGACAATGAAACCACGGTCTAAAAGGGCTGTAGAATAAAGCAATATAGTAATTAGCCCGTTTTTGATAATCATCTCTGATGATTTAGGATGAGGTTAACAAATAGTTTTGATTATTGGGCTTAATTTGCCGCACGTTAAAAACAAACTGAATGGAGAGGATTTACAAAGGACTTTTTATTATTTCAACGCTTATATTCAGCAGCCAGTTTGTTTGGGCCCAGGAACCCGTTTCAGTTAATCCGGAATTAGAAGGAATATTCAACTCTAAAGTACCAAAAGAATACACCATTGCAGGCATCACTGTAATTGGCTCAAAAGCATTTGATGCAAACCTGATCATCTCTATCTCAGGCCTGGCGGTAGGCGATAAAGTAATTATTCCCGGCACAGATGTTTTTGGAAAAGCCATCGCCAAACTCTGGCGCCAGAGCCTTATTTCTGACATAGAAATTTCCTTTACCCGGTTAGTTGGCACGGATCTTTTTGTGCAGTTTGAAATAACTGAAAGGCCCCGTTTGGCCGGGTTTAAATTTGAAGGCATAAAAAAAGCTGAAAGGGATGATCTGGAACCTAAAGTGGCGCTGGTAAAAGATAGGGTGGTAACTGAGAATATGAAATTAAGTGCAGTGGAAGCTATTCGTAAATTTTACTTCGACAAAGGTTTCCGTAATGTTGATATTCAGTTAAAAGAAGAAATCGCACCAGCCTTAAACAATGCAGTTAACATCACTTTTATAATTAAGAAAGGAGAGAAAGTGAAGGTGAACTCAATAAATTTTAGCGGTAATAAAGATGTGGCTGCACAGAATTTAAAAAAGAGTATGAAAGGCACCAAGGAGATGAACCGCGTTACCTTGTTTCCTGTCGTAGTAAAAAACCCCTTTGGAGATAGTACGAAGCGCCAATCGTTCAATGAATACATCAATGACGTAGGCTTTATGTCTATTTCAAAAACCAGGGATTATGTTGATCCATATTTCCGTATCAGGGGTTTTAGTGGCGCCAAATTCAATGAAATTAAATATGTAGATGACAAAGAGAGCATTCTAAATTATTACAATTCCAGGGGGTATAGAAATGCCACTATAATGGATGACACTGCCATCCTGGATGAGAGAAACAATATCAACCTTTTTATAAAAGTAAATGAAGGGAGCCAGTTTTATTTTGGCAATATGGTTTGGCGTGGAAATACAAAGTATACTGATTCTATCTTAAATACTTTATTGGGTATCAGGAAAGGAGATGTTTATAATCTTGATGTCCTAAATAAACGCCTGGGTAAACAACTATCTCCCGAAGGGGCCGATATTGGAAGCCTGTACATGGATGATGGTTATCTTTTCTTTCAGGTAGATCCGGTTGAAACCGCTGTATATAACGACACGATCGATTTTGAACTGAGGGTAAGGGAAGGTCCGCAGGCTGTTTATGGAAACATTACCATCTCCGGCAACAAAAAAACAAAAGATTACGTAATACGCAGAGAATTAAGAACCATACCCGGTGAAAAATTCAGCCGTTCAGATATTATACGTACCCAGCGTGAACTGGGCCAGCTCGGTTTTATTGATGCAGAAAAAATTAATCCGCAGGTGGTGCCCAATGCCGAAAACGGAACCGTGGATATAAACTGGGGTATTGAAGAAAAATCGGGTGATCAGCTTGAACTCTCTGCAGGTTTTGGCGGCGGAATTGGTTTAACGGGTACACTGGGTGTTTCTTTCAATAATTTCTCTATAAAAAATATTACCAAGCGCTCAACCTGGGATCCGCTGCCATCGGGCGATGGACAAAAGCTAAGTGCCAGGATTCAATCAAACGGTAAAGCATTCCGCTCGTATAATTTCTCATTTACCGAACCATGGCTGGGAGGTAAAAAGCGTAATTCATTTACTATAGGATATTCCAACACCAAGTTTGCAAATGCTACTGATCAGTTTGGAGGTTTCTGCAGACAATGCGCTGATACTTCTTATGTAAAAACAGCCAGTTTTAATATATCACTTGGTAAACAGTTAAAATGGCCCGATGATTTCTTTAATTTAATTTACTCGTTAAATGTGCAGCGGTATAAATTGA
>JANOUJ010000225.1:0-1848 GCA_031416815.1 Chitinophagaceae bacterium | reverse complement strand
TCAAAATATTGTACCTGGCTGTCGTGCAGGCCGGTTGTTACCAGCATGTTGGGGTATGCCTGTTTGGTTACATTATCGTAAGGCGAATAAGATTTCATGTACATATAATTTTCCTTATTTGCCGGGTTGCCCCACTCATCGTATTCATTTGTTGTTAAAGGTATGGAGGCATCACTCATCGTGGTTACCACATCCACAAATGGAACCTGGGCAACAACACCATGCCACAGATCGGGCCGCATGTTTACAACAGCACCCATCAGCAAACCGCCGGCACTGCCGCCGCTGGTATATAAATGTTCTTTGCTGGTATATTTTCCAGCCAGCAAAAATTCGGCACAATCAATAAAATCGGTGAAGGTATTTATCTTCTTATTCATCTTCCCATCTTCGTACCAGTACCTGCCCATCTCCTGTCCGCCGCGTATGTGTGCAATGGCATAGGCAAATCCACGGTCAAGCAAACTTAATCGTACACTACTGAAAGAAGCCTCCATACTGGCACCGTAAGAACCATAGCCGTATAACATCAACGGAGCATTGCCATCTTTTTTAAATCCTTTTTTATACACAATGGAGATGGGAATTTTTGTTCCGTCCTTGGCTGTTGCCATTACTCTTTCAGTAACATAATCGGCAGGTTTAAAAGTTCCGATCACTTCCTGCTGCTTCATCAGCTTTTTCTCTTTGGTTACCATATTGTAATCATATACCGAGTTAGGCGTAGTTAATGATGTGTAGTTATATCGCATCACATCCGTATTATAATCGGGAATGGAAGCAAGATTTGCTACATAAGCGGCTTCATCAAAAGAGAGGTAATGTGAGCTATTGTCTTTAGTGTTTAAAATATGAATTTGTGTTAACCCATCTTTTCTTTCGGAGATGGCCAGGTAGTTCTTAAACAGGTCGAAGCCTTGTATCAACACTTTATCATTATGCGGCACCAGGTCTTTCCAGGCCGTTGAATCGGTCTTTGTTTCGCCGCAGGTCATCACCTTAAAATTCTTTGCCTGCAGGTTGGTGCGTATGTAAAATTTATCATTGGCATGATCCACATCGTATAATACTTCCTTCATCCGGGGTTGAAAAACCTTAAATGCATCTTCAGGCTTACCGGCATCTATATACCTGTACTCCGAAGAAAGCGTGGCACCAGAACCAACGAAAATAAATTTATCTGATTTGGTTTTGCTTACTCCAATATAATTGGTGGGGTCTTTTTCTTCATACACCGTTTTATCAGTAGCAGCATCAGTACCCAGCTTATGCCTTTTTATTTTTTCCGACAAAAGTGTTACTGCATTTTTTGAAGTATAAAACAAAGTAAGATTGTCATTTGCCCAAACCGGATCGCCTTCTGTATTCGGTATCTTGTCTTTATAAATTTCACCGGTCTCCAGGTTTTTAATATAGATATCATACTGGCGCCTGCTCAGCATATCAATACCGTAGGCTAACAGTTTATTGTCCATGCTAACCGCAAAGCCGGTGGCAGAAAAATAGTTATGTCCTTCGGCCATCGCATTCACATCCAGCAATACTTCTTCTGCTGCCTGCAGGTTTTCTTTTTTTCTACAGTACACAAAATAATCCTTGCCCTCCACTAAACGGCTGTAATAAAAATACCCGTTCTTAAATACAGGCACACTCTCATCCTTTTCTTTAATTCTTGCCTTCATTTCATTATACAAATTTTCCTGCAGGGTTTTTGTGCCGCTCATCATGGTATCATAATAAGCGTTTTCTGCTTTAAGGTAATCAACAACCTTTGTACTGTCGGGGCCCTTTTTAAAATAATCATTCATCCAGTAATAATTATCAATACGGGTATCGCCATGTGCAATT
>JANOUJ010000224.1:0-2210 GCA_031416815.1 Chitinophagaceae bacterium | reverse complement strand
TATGCAGGTATGATAGGTTTTTCAGATCCACCAAGATTGGATATCAAAGAAGCTATTTTAACCTGTAGAAAAGCAGGAATAAAAATAGTAATGATAACCGGCGACCACCCGCTAACAGCATTGAACATTGCAAAAAAAACTGGTTTGGTTGATGAGCAGGAGCAAGCGGCAATTACAGGAAAAGATTTGCCGGCAATTGAATCACTTACCAATGAATGGAAAGAAAAAATACTACATACCGCCGTGTTTGCCCGTACCACACCCAAACAAAAATTAGAGATCGCAGGCATTTTCCAGGAGGCTGGTAATATAGTAGCCATGACGGGTGATGGTGTAAACGATGCACCTGCTTTAAAGAAAGCAGATATTGGCATTGCAATGGGATTAAGAGGTACGCAGGTAGCAAAAGAAACAGCCAGCATTGTTTTAAAAGATGACTCTTTTACATCCATTGCGCAAGCAGTGGCACATGGCAGGGAGATTTTCAGGAATATTAAAAAGTTTGTAATCTATCTGGTGTCTTGCAATTTGAGTGAAATATTTATTGTGACAGCATTAGGTTTTATAGCACCTGCATCTGTATTGCTTCCACTGCAAATTTTATTTTTAAATATGGTAACAGATGTGTTTCCTGCACTGGCACTTGGTGTGGGCAAAGGAGATAAAACAGTGATGAATAATCCAC
The DNA here is from genome assembly GCA_031416815.1 of Chitinophagaceae bacterium. Taxonomy (GTDB): domain Bacteria; phylum Bacteroidota; class Bacteroidia; order Chitinophagales; family Chitinophagaceae; genus Ferruginibacter. Next base: position 1,525 of record JANOUJ010000224.1, on the reverse strand, counting down.
CACGAGATCCGAAAAAGAATATTATTACTAACAGTAATTGGATAGCCATTGCCTTGTATGCAGTAGCCATTTCTTTATCGGTAATTGCAGCTGTACTATATTGCAAAGCGTACATAAGCACCGATCATAAAATAGCAAATAGTGTAGCTTTTATCACATTGGCATTTGCACAATTATTTCATGTGTTCAACATGTCATCTGCGCACTCTAAATTATTGGTAAATGAGGTTACCACCAATAAGTTTGTATGGCTGGCCATATTAATTTGTACCGGGCTTATGCTGCTGGTGTATGCAGTGCCACAAATAAGGTTGGTACTCGGGCTGGCTGTGCTGCCTGGCAAAGCCTGGCTAATTGCTGTATTGGCTGCTTTGCTACCCTTATTGTTGGTTCAGCTGTATAAAATTATTTGGGGAAGGAGTACTACTAAGGAGGCAGCACAAGGTTTTTCCTGAAGTGTAAAATTTGTAATCAAAAAATGCTTCCAATCAATTTTAACGTACAAGGCTTATCCAACGAGCAGGTGAGTGCTACCAGAGAAAAGTGGGGTTACAACCGGTTATCCTATAAAAAAGAGAATGGCTTTTTTGACACTGTAATAAGTCTTGCCAAAGAGCCGATGCTTGTTTTGTTGTTTGTAGCATACGCTATCTATTATAAGCGGCGATACCGGGAATGGTATTTTCCTTGCTGCCGCTATCATGGTTATAAGGGAGAAGGCACAACCACAACACCCTTCGATATAGTGGTATTGAATGACCTCGACAGATTTCATCTTATAGGTGTTGTGATCGATCGTTTGCCCCATTTAGGTTCAACCGGTGCATATATAAAACAATATTTAAGAAACCAATTGCTTGATCATAAAGCTTATATTGAAATGCATGGCGAAGACATGCCCGAAATTTTGAATTGGAAATGGACATTAAACTGATTAATTAGCTAAGTAAAAGGTTTGAAATAACTCAAGCAAACAGAAACGGTTTGTTGGAAAAATTTGAGAAAAGCTAAGTGAAGATTTGCCGTACAAGAGTGCGACGTCCGCCCGGCCAGCCATTCGGACGGGCAACGATGCACAATTAGCGGACTATTATTCGGCCAAAAAAATAAAAATGTTCACGCCTATAAATGCTGAAGCTATTTTAAAAAATCTACTAAGCTAACCACGAAGAATACCAGGTTATTTATAGGTAGTATCTTACAACTAAATTTTGAAAAGCAGATGAAAATTAACTGGGGAAATAAGAAAACGGATTTAATAGAACTACTGCCACAGGCAATTGCAAAACTGAAGAAAAATATTATAGATCCTTTTCTCGGCGAAAATAATAATCCAAAGTACATAAACGAAAGAGCGCCTTTAAGAGCCGAAATATTTACCAGGGAAAAATTAGAACAACATGCCGTCACGATTGCCAAAAGGCATGAACTCATCTACAATCAAACATCGGAGCAGTTGTTGGAACGCCTGGCAGACAATGAGCATATTCTGCTGGAAGTTTATGCATTGTTGTCTGACAACTTA
>JANOUJ010000223.1:0-2003 GCA_031416815.1 Chitinophagaceae bacterium | reverse complement strand
TTGGGAGGAAGGCAAACAGGCAAAACCACCTTGCTACAGATACTTACCGAAAACAGAAAAGATACACTGTGGCTTAATGCAGATGAACCGGATATAAAAACATTGATTGAAAATGCCACTTCAACCCGACTGAAAAGTTATTTTGGTAAAAACAACATCATCATTATTGATGAAGCTCAGCAAATAACAGACATTGGCAAAAAAATAAAACTGATTACCGATTCCTTAAAAGATATACAGGTAATAGCAACGGGTTCATCTGCATTTGAAATAAAAAACAAAACCAATGAGCCGCTCACCGGCCGAAAATGGGAGTTTCATTTATTTCCACTTAGTTTTTCAGAAATGGTAAAGCACCAGGGATTGATTGAAGAAAAAAGAATGATTCCGCACCGGCTGGTTTACGGGTACTATCCTGAGGTGGTTACCCATTTGGGAGAAGAAAAGGAGCGGCTAAAGCTTTTATCAGACAGCTTTCTTTATAAAGATATCCTGATGCACCAGGGATTAAAAAAACCGGAAAAACTAATTCATCTTTTAAAAATGCTGGCAGCAAACATCAGCAGCGAAATAAATTATAACCAGCTTAGCAAGCAACTGCAACTGAATAATGAAACAGTAGAAAAATATATTCAGCTATTGGAGCAGTGTTATATTATTTTCCGTCTGCCGGCCTTTGCCACCAATCTTACCAAAGAGTTAAAGAAAGGACGCAAAGTTTATTTTACTGATAATGGAATTATCAACTCACTTACCGGCAATTTCTCCTTACTTGAAAACAGGAACGATAAAGGGGCCCTGTGGGAGAACTTTGTAATCAGTGAAATGTATAAGCAAAATGAATACAAAAAACAGTTTGGCAAATTTTTCTTTTGGCGTTCGCATGACCAGCAGGAAGTAGATTTGGTTATACAAAAAAACAATATGCTTGACACTTTTGAAATAAAATGGAGCGATAAAAAAACGCCCCGTCTGAATAAAACATTTTCATCCAATTACCCAAACCACCGTTTTCAATTTATTAATAATGAGAATATAGAAGAGTTTTTACTATAACATCGGTAACTAATAAATGAACCATTACACCAATTATTATTTATGGAAGTACATGCCCACTCACATACAGCAAGAAAAAAATGGACACATTATTTCTGGGAATTTCTAATGTTGTTTCTCGCTGTGTTCTGCGGTTTTTTAGCAGAGTACCAGCTGGAACATAAAATAGAAAGAGACAGGGAGGAAAAATTTATACAAACATTTATAGAAGATTTAAAAACGGATACCGTTTCTATCAGGCAAATCCTGATTTTTCGTAAACAAAAGATGGAAAGAATGGATTCGTTAATATTTCTATTAAAGACTCAACAAATCAAAGGCCATGAAAATGAGATTTATTTCTTCGGCAGAACACTAATTAGAAGTAACAGGTTTCAAAGTAATGACAGAACCATTACTCAATTGAAAAACTCCGGATCATTACGATTGATAAGGAATGAACAGGCTGCAGACAGTATGATCTCTTATCAAAAGTTAGTTGAGTTAATTTATTTTAGCCAGGAAGATGATCGTATTGAAAGAAGAGCCGCAGATCCTATTTTATCCAGGATGTTCAGCCCTTTTGTTTTCAACGACATGATAACGATTGACGGCGTAAACAGACCTGCCGGAAATCCACCACTAAGATCGTATGACCCTGCAATTCAACAAGACCTTGCTTATTTTATCCACCAGATCAAGGGAAGCAATTTTCTTATACAAGCCAGGCTGGAATTGCTGAATGAAAAAGCAAAAAACATGATTGCTTTTTTACAAAATGAATATCACCTGAAATAAAATATTTATGATGAGGTATTGTTTATTTCTTTTTTTCATTCCGTTGTTTTCCTTAGCGCAGAAAAAACAATTGGATGAAATTTTTACTTCGCAAAAGAATTTCAGCGGCGTAGTGCTTGTTGCCGAAAACGGCAAGCCCATTTATCACAAAGCAGTTGGTTACCGGGAAT
>JANOUJ010000222.1:0-3272 GCA_031416815.1 Chitinophagaceae bacterium | reverse complement strand
TGGAGTAGACCATGCTTTAAGCCTGGAAGACATTGGAGAGCATTTTAATTTAACCAGGGAAAGGGTAAGGCAGATAAAAGATAAAGCCATTACCAAGCTACGCTCTGCATCCCGTTGCAAGCTGTTAAAGACCTACCTGGGTGCATAGTTTTTCTTCGTTTACTTTTTTTGAACAGCCTGGCGACAGCGCTGTTTTTGTTTTTTAAGGATGATTCGTTTTGCCGGTCCGGCGTTTCTCCGAAATCAATTTTAATAATCCTTATTTTTCCCCGAAATTTGCACAACTATAAATTACAGTACATGTCAATTGAGATAAAAGTACCGACAGTAGGCGAGAGCATCAGCGAAGTTACCCTGGTTAAATGGCACAAGCAGGATGGCGACTATGCTGAAAGAGATGAAGTAATTGCAGAACTTGAAAGTGAAAAGGCCACATTTGAATTGAATGCGGAGCAGGCCGGGGCATTAAAGATCATTGCAAAAGAAGGTGATACTTTAAATATTGGTGATGTAGTTTGTTCAATTGATACCGAAGCCGCAAAGCCCGAAGGGGCAGCCGAAGAGAAACCGGTAGCACCGAATGAAGAAGCTAAAAAAGAAACGGCACCCCAACAACAAACTACAGACCTGCCTACCGGACAGGCAGGCAACAAACCACAAACCACAAACGACAAACCATCCGCAGGATCCGGTGGACAAACAGACATAAAAGCAACCCCTGTTGCCGCAGCCATCATTGCTGATAAAAAAGTTGATGTAAAAGGCGTAACAGCCTCCGGCAGCAATGGTAAGATTGTGAAGCAGGATGTGATGGATGCATTAAATAATCCCGGCAGAAAACCCGGTATGGTTTTATTTGAAAGAAATGAGCGTGAACAGAAAATGAGCAACCTGCGTAAAACCATCAGCAGGCGATTGGTAGAGGCAAAGAATACAACAGCCATGCTTACCACTTTTAATGAAGTCGATATGAGCACCATCATGGAGATCAGGAAAAAATACAAGGACAAGTTTAAAGAATTGCATGGTGTTAACCTGGGCTTTATGAGCTTCTTTACCAAGGCTTGTACGTTTGCTTTGCAGGAATGGCCATCGGTGAATGCTTATATCGACGGCGAGCACATCATCTATCACGATTACTGCGATATTTCGATTGCCGTGAGCGCCCCGAAGGGCCTCGTGGTGCCCGTTATACGCAATGCCGAAAGTTTAAGCATGGCTGGTATAGAAGCGGCAGTGATAGAACTGGCCACCAAAGCAAAAGACAATAAATTAACCATTGAAGAAATGACCGGCGGAACTTTCACGATCACCAATGGTGGTGTTTTTGGTTCTATGATGAGCACACCGATCATTAATATTCCGCAAAGTGCCATTTTAGGTATGCATAATATTTTGGAAAGGCCCATGGCTGTAAACGGGCAGGTTGTTATCAGGCAGATGATGTATGTGGCATTAAGTTATGATCATCGTATTATTGACGGAAGAGAATCAGTTGGTTTTTTAGTAAGGGTGAAAGAACTTTTAGAAAACCCAGAATTATTATTGTTTGGGAAAGACCCGGTGAAGAGTTTGCTGGAATTGTAATGATCGAATAATAAAAACTGTCTCCGCCGGTTGGCGGATGTCGAAGGTGGATTGCAAAGTAGTCATACCGGCTTCGACAAGCCTGTCTGCCGGCAAAGGCAGGCTCAACCTGACAGACTTCAAAATTTTTAGTTTAAATATTATTTAAGCCTGCATTTAAAACTGCAGACTTTATTTTTGCAGCATGCGTTATCACTCCTACCTAAATTCTGCAAAAACAATTATTGATTCATACAAAGGCGATATACCTTTTGCTGTTTTTTTAAAAAAGTATTTTAATGCTCATAAAAAATACGGTGGTAAGGATAGAAAGCAAATTGCAACGCTTTGTTATAATTTTTACCGCCTCGGTAAAGCCTTACCACAATTACCGGTTGAAGAAAAAATAATTGTCGCTGTATTTTTATGTGAAAATACAAGTAATGAGTTTTTACATTTTCATAAACCTGAATGGAATGAGATCATAACAAAACCAATTGCTGAAAAAATACAAATTGCGGGATTTATTGTTGACGACATTTTTCCCTGGGCCGAAGCATTAAGTACCGGTATGGATGCAGATCTTTTCAGGTATTCTTTCTTTTATCAGCCGGATCTTTTTTTACGGATAAGGCCCGGTAAACATGATATCGTTACAAAAAAACTCCATGCTGCAGAGATTGACTTTAGGATGATCAACCATGATTGTATGGCATTGCCAAATTCAACAAAGATCGATGCGGTGCTTGAAATTGATCAGGATGTGATTATACAAGACTACAACTCTCAACAGGTTTTAAATTTCCTTAAGGAACAAGAAACAAGTATCAAGAATCAGGTATCAAGCATCCGGCATCCAATTTCAATCTGGGATTGCTGTGCGGCCAGTGGCGGTAAATCAATACTTGCTTATGATATTTTAAAAGGTGGAACTGAATTAACGGTTTCCGATATCAGGGAAAGCATCTTATCCAACCTAAAACAAAGATTTGAAGCTGCCGGTATTAAAAACTACACATCATTTGTTGCTGACTTAACGGAAACGAACTCCACACTGGGTCCTGCGGATCAACTTTCAACGCTCAACGCTCAACTCTCAACGCTCAACGCTCAACTCATCATTTGCGATGCACCTTGTACCGGCAGCGGAACATGGAGCCGAACGCCGGAACAATTGTATTACCTGAAAAGAAAAACGATCGATGTATATGTTGCCATGCAACAGCAGATCGTGAGTAATGTTATTCCGCATCTGCAAACTGGCGGTTTGTTCATCTATATAACCTGTTCTGTTTTTAAAGACGAGAACGAAGAGATCGTAAACTTCATAAAAGAAAAATTCCACCTGCAATTGCTGCAGATGGAATTATTAAAAGGTTATGATAAAAAAGCAGACTCGATGTTTACTGCTGTTTTTAAAAAGCCATAAAAATTACTGGCGCATTATCTTCTTCACTACCTTTTTTTCGTCATTCAGCCTTACTGTAACAAAATAAATACCACCACCCATTTTTTTCATGGGAATGTTGTAGGTATTTGGTCCGGCAGGTTGTGGATTGGAGGGGTTAAAATTATAAACTATCTGCCCGGTAGCATTATGAATAGTGATGCCAACTTTAACTGCGGCGTTTCTTACAACCAAAACCGTTAGATTATCTTTTACCGGGTTAGGGCTGATGGTGATCTGTTCAGGTAATGGCACAGGG
>JANOUJ010000221.1:0-2904 GCA_031416815.1 Chitinophagaceae bacterium | reverse complement strand
CACGTGGGCCGCTTCTTTACTCAAAAAACTTTTTGGGATGAACAATGGAAAGTACGCATTTACATGTCCCGTTTCCTTAAACCTTTTATCCAACTGGTCACGCATGTTTTCCCAAAGCGCAAAGCCGTATGGTTTTATAACCATGCAACCTCTTACAGCAGAATAATCTGCCAGACCGCCTTTAATTACCAGGTCGTTGTACCATTGCGAATAATCTTCTGCTCTTGATGTTAATTCTTTACTCATTAAATTTTTTGTTGTGGTCCAACGAGGGCGCCGGACCATGGTTTCTTTTAGCACTGTTTTAACAACGAACGGTTTAACTTTATTGTCTGTGAGTAAAGCCGGGCGGTTATACAAGTTGCTTCGTAACTGCACAAAAATAGTAACTTCAATTTTAAACGCTTTAAACAAATACCCATGCAATCAAAAAATTTACTTTTTGCCTTATCTGTAGCCGCTTTCAGCAGTTGCAGCACTGCGTATAAAACAGGGCAAACCCCGGATGATGTGTATTACTCCCCCGTGAAACCTGTTTCAGAAAAAAAATATACGCAACGTGAGGAGGAAAGGCAGCCCGTAAATAATGATTATGAAATAACCATGAGTATCCGTGATAACCGCTGGAGAAATTTCAGGGAAGATTATGAATATGATAAGAGCCCATATAATTATTGTTACTGTAGCTGCAAAAGTACCGGTTATTATTACAACCCCTATTATTATCCATGGGCCATTTATACAACAACCCCAACTTATGCTTCCAGCGTTAATTCTACACCACGTATGGTTAACCTTAACACTTATACCGGGTACAATTCAAGAGTGGCGACAGGTAAAACTTCCGGTACATCTACGTTTTCAAACACTGCTACACAATACAACAACAGTAACAGGAGCGGTAGCCGTTTAGGAAACATTTTGAGGCAAACCATTGAGCCTACAACCAACAGTAATTCTTCATCAAACAATTCAAGGTCTTACAGTCCGTCAGGCGGAAGTAGTGGAAGTTCATCTTCGGGTAGTGGTTCAGGATCTGTACCCAGGCCCAAGAGAGGTGGTTAAGGCCCCACCTATCCTCCCCGAGGGGGAGGAATAACTCGAAGAACAATTTGAAGAACTATTATATCTAATCGTTGATTTTTGAAAACGATTCTTCATAAAAAGCAGTTCATGAAAAAATATCTACTCCTCTTCTTCTTATTTACCGGTTCGCTTATCTACGCCCAGGCTCCCGAAGATGCGATACGCTATTCGTTTTATCCGCAAAACGGTACGGCACGCAATATGTCAATAGGTGGTGTAATGGGATCATTGGGTGGAGATATCAATGCAACTTTTGTAAACCCCGCGGGGCTTGGTTTTTATAAGACGAATGAATTTGTGATCACACCAGGTTTTGCTATTAATAACAATAAGGCCAGGTTCAGGAATACTGATTCAGAAAATTCAAAAAACAATATTGGGTTTGGAACCACCGGCTGGGTTTTCGGGCACAGCAACGGCAGAAATTCAAATAGCAGCAGTGCTTTAAGCATCGCTATTACACAAACGGCCAATTTTAATAATGAAGTACGCTACAAAGGGTTAAACAATTACAGTTCGTTCAGTGAACAGTTTGCCGAAGAATTTGCGAAGAGTGGATACAGCATTGATGAGGTATTAAGCACCAATTCGCCTTTTCCATATTCATCGGCGCCTGCTTTATACACTTACCTGATTGACACCGTAACCGTTGGCGGTAATTTACAGGTTAAAGGCGCCCCCGAATATATACTAGATGCAGGCCAGGCTTTACAACAGGAAATGATAAAGAAAACCAAGGGAGCCATTTCTGAACTGGCCATCGGCTTTGCACACAACAGCAGAGACAAATGGTTTATTGGCGCCACCATTGGTATACCACTGGTTAATTATACCAGCAATACTTACTTTAAAGAATCTGATACTTCTTCTAATACTTCCAATTATTTTAAACAGTTTGAATACACAGATAATTTTACAACGAGGGGTACTGGCTTTAATGCAAAGATCGGCATCATATACCGGCCGCAGGATTACATCCGGCTGGGCCTTGCCATACACACACCCAGCTGGATATTTTTGAAAGATACACGTACAACCTATTTAACTACTGAAGTAGAGAATCCCATTGGAAAGTTGGATGTAAACTCACAAACGTTTACCAATGGCCAGCCTGGCGAGGCAAAATATACTCAAACCACGCCATTTAAGGCCCTCATCAGTGCCTCCTATGTTTTCAGGGAAGTGAAAGATGTAACGAGGCAAAAGGGATTCATCAGTGCAGATGTAGAATATGTACATCACAACGGCAGCCGCTTTAGCAGCGATAACGAGACTGTAACGGTAGAAGAAAAAGCATATTACAAAGCTTTGAACAAAGTGGTTAAAAGAAACTACAAAGGCAATTTTAATTTTAGGGTGGGTGGCGAATTAAAATTTAAGATCATTATGGCCCGCCTTGGTTTTGCTTATTACAGCAAACCATATAAAGAAGCTGAGCTAAAAGCCAGCCGCATGTTGTTGAGCGGCGGACTTGGTTACCGCAATAAAGGATTTTTTGTTGACCTCACTTATGTACATGCCATGAATAAAGATGTGAGCTTTCCGTACAGGCTCGAAGACAGGGCAAATACTTATGCTGAATTGAAGCAACAAAAAGGTAATGTAGTTGCCACCGTAGGCTTTAAATTTTAACCAGGACTAATTGCTTAGAATGCCCTGGAGTTTTCCGGGGCATTTTTATTGGCCCTGGTTGTATTTGCGCTACTAAAAGTGAGTAGCGTTTTTTTAATTAAACAGTTAAAAAAGAATAGGTTAAAAAATTGTTTCCGCTTTTTTAGTAGCGTATATTAGCGGAAATACACATGTTGGCTGCAATTA
>JANOUJ010000220.1:0-27943 GCA_031416815.1 Chitinophagaceae bacterium | reverse complement strand
CGGCAAATGTTTCAGCACGTACCACTGCAAACCCAACACCCCAAAAAGCGAGATCAGGAACAAAGCTGCATTCATGTTATTTGAAAAAGCAGGTTTTAAATATTTTTTTCCGCTTAAGATCAGCAGCACCAGTATCAACAGGACAATATCTTTGGTAAAAGTTTGAATTGGTGTGAGCGGTATACAATCGCCAAAACATCCGCAGGCCCGTATCTTACCACTGAAAAGCACATAGCTGGTAAGGAATGTGAATAAGATCATCAGTAAAAGTAACAGCCACGAAACCAGTTTTGTCCTCCAGCCCAACAACAAGGCAACTCCCAACACAACTTCCAGCGTTATCATTACAAGGGCAAACATCAATGCCTGTTCGTTTAGCCAGAGCATCATGCCTTTCATGATCCCTTCTGAGGCCCAGACATCAAAAAATTCCTGCATTTTGTAGGCAAGCCCCAACGGATCAATGGCTTTTACCAAACCCGAAAAAATAAACAGAACGCCCACTAAAATCCTTGCAATGTTTACCACCTGTTTCATTTTATATTTTTTGTTACTGTTAATAATCATGTACGATTCAGAGCCCCGCCACTGCCGGGTTCCGACTCTTATCCGCTGTGTACTTCTTCATCAATTAATATCAACCCAAATACCGCATAATTTATAATATCATAAAAATTGGCATCAATACCCTCGCTGACGATTGTTTTGCCTTTATTTATTAATATCTGTTTGATACGTAAGATCTTTGCAAGTATCAGGTCCACAAAACTTTCCTGGCTCATTTCCCGCCAGGCTTCGCCATAGTCATGGTTCTTATCCTGCATCAGTTTTTTTGCTATGGAAACTTTTTCATTGTACAATTGCTCAACTTCCTGATATGGCAGCTCTTCCAGTTCATCATCTTTAATATCCAGTTGTATTAAACCGATGATGCCATAGTTCAGTATTCCTTTAAACTCGCTGATGATATCATCTCCTATTTTCTGTTCACCTGCTTGCTGGATGGTACGGATGCGTTTTGCTTTTATGTATATCTGGTCGGCTACAGAAATGGTTCTGTACACCCTCCAGGAAGTTCCATAATCTTTGGTCTTCTGTAGAAAAACTATTTTGCAGCCTTCAACAGCCTGGTCGTATTGTTGGTTCGTATTCATGTGTTTTTTATATTGATTTTGGTCACATGGAATTCGCCAAAAACATTTTGAGATATTATCAACTCTTGTTATGGCTCATTTCATTTATCAACGTGCATTTGTAACTTGTGCTATATTATCCTGCCTTCGGTAGGCAGGCTCAAAAATAATTGAAAAAGATTTGATGAAGAGCATAAACTGTAAAGGAAGACTTTTAAGCCTGGATGAACCGGTAGTAATGGGTATTATCAATGCTACGCCCGATTCGTTTTACGAAGGGCATTTAAAATTAAATACCGATGAAATGATTGCACTGGCCGGTAAAATGATACAGGATGGCGCCTCACTTTTAGATGTTGGCGGATTGAGTACCAGGCCAGGAAGCATGCCGGTTTCTGTACAGGAAGAAACAGACAGGGTTTTACCGATCATGGAGGCCATTCATAAAGCTTATCCCGAAATCATTTTATCGGTTGATACTTACAACAGCCGGGTGGCCAGGGAAGCTGTAAATTCAGGAGCTTCTATCATCAATGACATCAGTGGTGGCAACGTGGATATTGACATGCTGCATACAGTTGCGGAGTTAGGTGTGCCTTATATATGCATGCATATGCAAGGCACGCCTGCAACCATGCAACAGGCGCCGGTTTATAATGATATTGTAACAGAAGTACTGGATTTTTTTATTGCAAAGACGGATACATGTAACAAGGCAGGAATAAAAGATGTGATTGTTGACCCGGGATTTGGATTTGGAAAAACTATTGAACATAATTTTCAGTTGCTGAAAGCACTTGAGGTTTTTGCTATAATAAAGAAACCCGTACTGGCTGGTTTGTCCCGGAAAGGCACTATTTACAAAACGCTTGGGGTTACGGCAGCCGATGCTTTAAACGGAACAACTGTTTTAAACACAATTGCATTGATGAATGGCGCTTCTATCCTCAGGGTGCATGATGTAAAGGAAGCAAACGAAGCGATAAAACTTTTTAATGCCTATAAAAAAGCGCCCTGAGCCAGGGCGCTTAAATATTTTAACACTTCAAATATTATTAGTTGCCGGGATTTTTTGGTGGAGCCGGGCTTTGATGCTGGCCTTCCTGCATTTTCCGCATCATTTCTTCCTGCATGGCTTTTTGCTTTGCTGCAAAGGCTGCTTCGTTTGTAACATCAATCACTTCCATATCAAAAATTAAATTCTCTCCTGGTTTAATTTTCTCCCCATTTCCGGCTGCGCCGTAAGCCAGTGTAGCAGGAATGTAAACGGTAGCTTTACTTCCTTTCTTTAGTTGCATTAAAGCATCTGTCCAGCCAAGGATAATGCCCCCAAATTCACCAAGATTAACTTCCAGTGGTTGTACATGCATAAATTTCGGATCAATGTTAGAATCGAAAACTTTACCGCTGTCTAATGTACGGCCGGTATAATTTACAACGGCTATATCCTTAGTGCTTAACTTTTCTCCTGCACCTTCTGTGGAAATGGCAACATAAGTACCCCACTTGGATTTTGTGGCCTTAATATTATTTTTTGCCAGATAGGTCTCAATAACCTCCGTTTCAGCATCAAGTTCTGCCTTTTTATCAGCAAGCCCTTTTTCAATTTCTTCGAGCTGTTTTTTGTAAATTCTAGGTTTGGAAGCGATCGTCTCTGCCTGGTTTGCACTGTCAGCCTGCTCTTTGGTTTCAAATACATTAACCATTGATACATGCGTGAACAAATATTTTCCTTTTTTCATGAAAGGAGGCATTGGATTCTTTGGATCTTTAAATACAGTATCTGTAAGCAACCTGATGACCAGGCTATCGCCTTTTCTCATCTGCTTCAGAATTTTAAAGTATGCCAAGGGCGTACTTACTGAATCCAGTAATTGAATACGGGACATGTATTCACGGGTATCCATCAACACGGTATCTTTTGTACCGGCATATACTTGCTTAATATGAATCTGCATAAATTGGCCATACCCAATGGTTTTTCCGCTGCCTGAAGAAATGATCTTGTACTCAAGCCCGTTGTCGCCTTTTTTAAAAGCACCTGTACAGGCAGATAATGCCAGCATGCAAATGGCCGACAGGTAAATAAATTGTTTCATTGTTTGTATTTTATTTTTAGTTTTTAAATTGATAAGTGCTTAATTGTGCCTCATGCTCTTTTATAGCTTCTTTAAATTTAATGACCACCTCTTCAAGAGGTTCTTTATTAAAACCGCCTGCAGCGTTAAAATGCCCGCCACCATTAAAATAAGTACGTGCAAAAGTATTTACATCAAATCCTCCTTTGCTCCTGAACGAACTTTTACGTTCTTCGCCCCTGTCTATGATCACGGCAGCAAGCTTTATACCCTGTATACTTAAACCATAATTAACCAACCCTTCTGTATCGCCTGTTTTTACATTGTATTTGATCAGGTCGGCCTGGGCAATGCACATTAATACGGTATTGTATTCATAAAAAATTTCCATCCTGTTTGAAAGCACATGGCCTATAAAACGAAAACGGTTTTCCAGAAAATTATCAAACAATGCCTCATGCACATGGCTGTGCTCAAGCCCTCTTTCCTTCAATTCATAAACCATCTTATGCACACTTGCCGTGGTGGAGGGGAAACGGAATGAACCGGTGTCGGTCATTACACCTGCATACAAACACTCACCGATAACCGGGTCTATTTTATCTATATGGCCCGATTCAACAATAAAATCATACACCATTTCGGCTGTTGAGCTTTTGCCTGTATCGCTTACCCCAAAAGTAAAAACTGCTGTTTGTGGCTCCCGGTGATGATCGATCAGTATTCTTTCTCCTTTTGCCACTTTCAATTTCTCTTCCATCCTCTTGGTCCGGCTCAGGGTATTAAAATCAAGACAAAAGATCCAATCAGCGTCATCAATCAAAGCATCAGCTTTTGCCGCCTGGCTTTCAAAATCAAGTACTTTATCACAAGCCGGCATCCAGTTTAAAAAATCGGCCCAGTTTGTGGGCGATATTACTGTACAGCTATGCCCAAGCCTTGTTAAAAAATGATACAGCCCCAATGTGGAGCCCATCGCATCGGCATCAGGTTTCTGATGCATGGTTATCACCACTTTTTTCGGGTGATTCAGAAGGGGAAATAAGTTTTTGATGGCTTGCATAAAGGGCGCAAATGTAGTATAAAACAGGTTATAAACCAATTGGGGATTTGAGATGGGCGATTTACGATTTTAGAATTAAACTAACAGATAGATAATTTTAAAGATTATTTAAGAGATGTGCTTTCCACAAATCTAAAATCGTCAATCTAAAATTTGCAATAGCTTCCTATCTTTGCGGCTCAAAAAAAGACTAATAATGAGTAACAGAACATTTACGATGATTAAGCCGGACGCAACGAAAAACGGAAATACCGGTGCAATTTTACAAATGATCAATGCGGCGGGTTTTCGCATTGTAGCTTTAAAAATGACAAGGTTGAGCAAAGAGAAAGCGGGCGAATTTTATGCCGTGCATGCAGCGAGGCCTTTTTATGGCGAACTGGTTGATTTTATGAGCAGCGGCGCCATTACAGCCGCCATTCTTGAAAAAGATAATGCTGTTGAAGATTTCCGCAAACTGATTGGAGCCACCAACCCAGCCGAAGCCGCTGATGGCACCATCCGTAAATTGTTTGCCACATCAATAGGTGAAAACGCAGTGCATGGCAGTGATAGCAGCGAGAATGCAGTTATTGAAGGCGATTTTTTCTTTAGTAAACTGGAACAGTTTTAAATTATTGCGATCGTTATAATTGGCAATGCCCCTGTTTTACCAGGGGCATTTGTTTAAATCAATCTTTTTGGGGGTTGATTTTATCTTTATGTACAACGGTAAAATCTCTCTTTTTATTGCCAGCCTTCAAACTACTTAAAAGCCGTGCGTTATTTTTATATTATATGATATTTTCCGCCATGTTACCGACTCTAAAAGGGAAAGTTGTAGATTTGAATCCCGATCGATATCGGGAACGAAAAGCTGATCCGGTTTTACAAAGCAAAACTATATGAAGAACATTAAGCTGATTGAAGTGCCCTCCGAAATAGGTGCCGGTACAAGGGGAGCCAGTTTAGGAATAGAGGCAATAAAAATTGCTGCGCTTGATTTTATGAGCAATTTTTTCGTTCATTTTCCTTCTGAAAAGGTTGAAGTAGAAAACCACTTGTTGTATGAGCCCATTCAGTCGCCCTATGCCAAACGCATGCAGGGCGTGTTGAGTATTACAGAGCGTATTAGTAAAGCCGTTGCAGATTCTATAAAAGGCCATTTTTTTCCGGTTGTGATCAGTGGAGACCATAGCAATGCCGCCGGCACTATTGCGGGTATTAAAATGGCAAAACCAAAAAGCAAACTCGGTGTGATCTGGATCGATGCACATTCCGATCTGCACACGCCATACACCACCCCATCAGGCAATATGCATGGTATGCCGATGGCAGCATCTATTGGAGAAGACAATAAAGAAATGAGTGTGCATGAACTGGATGAAAAGACTTTTAAACAGTGGGAACAGTTAAAGCATATCGGTAAGATACATCCTAAAGTTTTGCCGGAAGACGTGGTCTTTATTTCGCTGCGTGATTATGAAAAAGAAGAAAAGCACCTGATCGAAAAACACGAAATGCGGGTGATCACCACGGCAGAAGTAAGGCGAAACGGGGCTGAAAATGTATGCCGTAAGGTACTGAGGTATTTGAGCGATTGTACCGATATTTATGTAAGTTTTGATGTGGACAGTTTAGATTCCAGTATTTCAAAGGGAACCGGAACACCAGTCGGCAACGGATTAAAGGAAAGAGAAGTAGAAGACCTGATCAGTAAATTTATGCAGAACCGTAAAATATGTTGTTTTGAAATAACTGAAGTAAATCCCACGCTTGACAAAGAAAATCTGATGGCAGAGATCGCTTTTAACATTTTACAACGCAGTGTAAATGTGCTGATGATGAACTAAACCCAGATCCGCCTGCGGGCAGGTTAAACTTATTTACAATGATTACACAGATTTTTATTAACCAAAGAACACTATTATTAGCAACGGCAGTGCTTATTACAGGTTTTGCAACTGCTCAGAAAAAAGATATGTATGCTGAGTCAATAAAGGCATACCAGAAAATTTATAGTGACAGCCATGCAGTAGTGCAGGGGAAAGATAAAAAGTATTTCCGGTTCTTCCCTATCAGCAAAGACCACCATGTGACCGCTTATTTCGAAAGGATTTTTGATACTGTCGGATTCACCATGAACACGTCAGCCGGTACGCTAAAATATTTTTACAAATATGGAAGGCTCGATTTTATGATCGAGGGGAAAGAATGCCTATTATTTGTTTACCAGGGCAAAGACCTCATGCAAACTGAACAATACAAGGACTATTTATTTGTTCCTTTTACCGATGGCACAACAGGCAATGAAAGTTATGGCAGCGGCCGCTATCTTGAATTTTATAAAAGAGATATAGATAATAATATGCTGCAACTGGATTTTAATAAAGCATATAATCCCTACTGTGCTTATGCAACCGGGTTTAAATGCCCCATACCACCAAGAGAGAATCGCATACCCATTCCTATTAAGGCAGGTGAAATGAATTTTGGAAAAGCACATTGACAATGCAGAACACAACTGAACTGTTAATGATACAGCCGGTTAATTTTGGTTTTAATGCCGAAACGGCGCTCAACAATTCCTTTCAAAAAAACATGGGCGGCGATGTTCAGCAAAAGGCTCTGTTAGAGTTTAATCATTTTGTTGAATTGCTTCGCAAAAATAAAGTTAACGTTACTGTTGTTGAAGATACCCTGCATCCTGCTACACCCGATTCCATCTTTCCAAATAACTGGATCTCTTTTCATGATGATGGGAAAATATTTTTGTATCCAATGTTTGCAGTTAACAGGCGGCTTGAAAGAAAAGATGCAGTATTGAACGATATTAAGAATAAATTTTCTGTTACTGAAATTGTTGATCTAACGGGATCAGAAATGAATGACCTTTTCCTTGAAGGTACAGGCAGCATGGTTTTAGACCGGGAAAATAAAATAGCATATGCTTGTTTATCGCCCAGGACGGATGAAAAACTATTAATTGAATTTTGTAAACAGGTTCATTATAATGCTGTCACTTTCCGGGCAACTGATAATACAGGTGTTGATATTTACCACACAAACGTGATGATGTGCATTGCTAAAAGCTTTGCGGTAGTTTGTCTGGAATCTGTTACCAATAAAAAAGAAAAAGAATGGCTTTTAGTCTCACTAACAAATACCAATAAAGAAATTGTTGATATTTCTTTACAGCAACTAACCCATTTTGCCGGCAATATGCTACAGGTAATTAATGAAGATGGAGAATTGCTGCTGGTAATGTCTACACAGGCTTATCAATCTTTAACTGCTACACAAATTGAAATACTGCAAAAACATAACCGCATCATTCACGCATCATTAAATACAATTGAAACGGTAGGTGGTGGCAGCGCCAGGTGTATGATGGCAGAAGTTTTTCTAAAAAAATATAGTTTTACCTAAAAGTAAAATCAATGAAAAAAATAACATTACTGGCACTATCTACTTTTTTCTTCAGCACTTTAAGCTTTTCTCAATTATTTCCAAAACTTGAGAAAAAGGAATACATCTATGGAAAAATGGTGAATAAGAAAAAAGAGCGGATTGGATATTTTTGGTTCGATAATAAAAATATATACAACGGCCAACTGGTTTACTATTTAAAAACAATGGAAACAACATACGCTGAAACATTCTATTCCCGTAAATACGACTATTTTGTATCTGATAGTCTTTACCTGGAAACATTCGAGGTACCAATTTATATAGGCGAAACGATTAAAATTATGATCCCTAGAATAGTGGATGGTGAAATTCAACTGTTTGGAGTACAGGTAATTAAAAAAAACATTTTTTATTTTTTTAAATCAATAAAAGATAATTATTTCATAAAAACAAGAACAGCGAAAATAAACATTACGAAAAAGCAGTTTAAAGAGCAGATGAAAGATTTATTAAGTAAAGATCAACTGTTGCTTGGTAAAATTAACAGTGGTGAATTAACTTATGATGATTTACCTGAAATAATTCAAAGCTATAATCTGAATAATGATTAAATACTCATTATAATGCTATGTTAAATAGCTTTTGTCTAACATCCTTCTCCACGATAATTACGGAAATTTACACTATAAACATTGTGTAAAATATGAAAAATCTCAGACGACATTTTCCCATTTTATTTTCAGCAACGTTATTATTTGCAGCCTGTAAAAAAGATAAAGATCTTGTTGCGTCAGCCCCACCCAATAATGGCGGTGGTGGTGGCGGAGGCACTGTATCGTCACAAACCATCAAGGATTCTGTGTTGCTTTTAACAAAAGATATTTACTTATGGAACAACCAGCTACCGGCCGGTTTTACAGTACAAAATTATACAGACCCTGCTTCCATTATGACCGCAATTCAACCTTACAGTATAGAGCCGGGTTTTTCGGGTGGAGTTGACAAATGGAGTTTTGCAATGAAAAAGACCGAGTGGGATCAGATGAGTGGTGGCAGAAGTTCATTGAGTTCCACATCGGGTACGGGAGATTTTGGATTTACAGTGTTTTTCAGAGCCGAGGGTGATCTTAGAGTTAGATTGGTTGAGCCAAACTCGCCGGCCGGACAGGCTGGGATTCGCAGGAGCTGGCGCATAACGTCAATTAATGGTAACAGTAATATTACAACAGCCAATTCAGATTTTATTATCAGGGCTGTTTACAACTCAACAACTGCGGCTGTTACTTTTCAAAAGCCCGAAGGAGGCATTACATCGTTAAATTTAAACGCTTCAAATTATACCCAAAAGCCTGTGTACATGGATACGGTTTACAACGTAGCCGGTAAAACAATAGGCTACCTCGTATTTAATTCCTTTTTGGGAAATACCAACACCATAAATGCAGAATTTCAAAGAGTTTTTAATCGTTTTGCAAGTGCACAGGTTACAGATATAGTTGTAGATCTGCGGTATAATGGAGGCGGATACGTATCGCTGGCTGAGCAACTGAGCAATTACCTGGTACGGGCAACAGCAAACGGCAGCCTAATGATGACGCAGGTATATAACAGCCAAAACAGTTCAAATAACCAGGTAACTAATTTTAGAAAAGCAGGTTCAATAAATCTTGATGATATTTATTTTATTGTAGGCAGAGGTACAGCATCGGCAAGCGAACTCGTAATAAACAACCTAAAGCCTTACATGGATGTTAAACTAATTGGTGCCGCATCTACTCATGGTAAGCCTGTCGGTTTTTTTCCGATCCCGGTAAGTGACTGGTATATTTTTCCGGTTTCATTCAGAACGTTGAATAAAAATGGTGAAGGCAATTATTTTAATGGGATACCTGTGAACGCCCAGGTGGCTGACGGGCTTGACAAAGACTGGGGTGATGTAAATGAAACAAGCCTTGCAAGTGCCATCAGGAATATTACTTCAGGTAATTACAGGGCACCAACAGAGGAACCTTCTTACAGGGAAGCACCGGCGGTAGGTGCAGGCAACGAAAGACTAAATTCAATCGCTTTAAAAATAACCGTAGATACGAGGAAAAATTAAAGCAGGCGTTTTTGTATAAATTGGATATAACGGGTGATTCTATAAAAAAACCGTCCCGCTAAAACGGGACGGTGTCAAACGAATATCAATCAAAAATTTACATGCCCGGAGACAGTTTCTTAGTTTTTAATCCAGCCAATGTTGGATCAAGCTCAATGGCTTTATCACACATCTGCATCCCTCTTTCTACCATTCCTTTCTTTTGAAAACAAAGGCCAGCCTGGTACAGGGCCTTCCCGTCTTTTATATCCATCTCCATAAGTTTCTGGCAATAATCCAGGGATTTATCATAATTTTTGTTATCAAAGAACGCGGTGGCAACATCTCTAATCAACTCTTTGTCTCCCGGCCTGCGGCTTATAAGATCATCCAGTAATTTTGCCCCGTTGGCAAAGTCGCCGCTGTAAACAAAGGCGAAACCGAGATTTTCATTGAAATCATTTCCCCGTATAAAACCAAGTTCTGCTGCCCTGGTATAGGCAACAACCGCTTTTTTAAAATTGTTGTTGTTGGAGTAAAGTAAGCCCAGTTCAAAAAACCATTTACTTTTTTTGTCATCCAACAGTACTGCATTTTCATACCAGGTTATGGCTTTTAGCTCCAACCCCATGGCCAGGTAATTGCTGGCCAACGTATAGGTAAGCTCTGCATCTTTTGGAGTTTTATTTACCAATGCTATCAGCAACTTTTCGGCCTTTCCATAATCTTCCATGTTATAATAACTCATGGCTGTTACCCTGTCTTTGTTGGCACAATTTTTACACTTTTGCACCATATCCAAAGCATTCTGGTATTGCCTGTAATTAAAAAAGATCGTGGTGAGCTCCTTTATAGCAGTCTCATTTTGAGGATCAAGTTGAAGCGCCTTTTCAAAGTCAGCTTTGGCTGCATCTGTTCGGCGCATTTCATTATTGGTATAGCCTTTTTCAAGATAGGCATTTACATATCCGGAGTTGAATTCAATGGCTTTTGTAAAATGATCTGAAGCAACCAGGTATCGCTTGGCGTTCTTTTCTTCCAATCCTTTTTGAAAATAGAATTGCGAACTATCAGTATTTTGTGCAGCTAAACCTGTGGTGGTAATAGAAATGGCGATGAGGTAAAAAAGGACTTTTTTCATATGGGTAAGGATACAATTAATATTCCAATCAGCGAAATATTATACCTCCTAACGCCGGAAGGTGCAGATTTATTTCATAAACACCTTTCTTTTTATCCACCGGGCTAACCTTGGGCGATGGATTGAATACATTTCCGGTTCCCCAATAGCGGATATTATCGCTATTGAAAACCTCTGTCCATGCAGATTTTCCTTTCACTGTTAGTTTCCAGTCTCTCCTAACAACCGGTGTCAGGTTTAAAACTATCAGCATATCATTGTTTTTGTTCGTTCCTTTCCGCATATAAGCTATAACTCCTTCAGAGCGGTGATTCAGATCGATCCATTCAAAACCTTTGGTATTGTATTGCAGTGCATGCAGTGCAGGTTCATTTTTGTATAATCCGTTCAAGTCTTTAACACAATCCTGCATTTGCCGGTGGCAATCGAACTGCAATAGTTCCCAATCAAGTTCTGTTTTATAATTCCACTCAGTGGTTTGGGCAAACTCGTTGCCCATAAATAAAAGTTTGGCACCCGGGTGGGTAAACATGTAGGTATATAAAAGCCGGAGGGTCGCAAACTTCTGCCATTCATCACCAGGCAGTTTATATAGCATGGGGCTTTTGCCATGCACTACTTCATCGTGGCTGAAGGGCAGCATAAAATTTTCGTCGTAATAATACATCATGCTGAACGAAAATTTATCCTGGTGAAACTGGCGCATCAGCGGATCCAGTTTAAAATAATCAAGTGTATCATGCATCCAGCCCATCATCCATTTCATACCAAAACCAAGTCCACCTTCGGTTGTAGGCTTCGATATTTTTGGCCAGTCACTGGCTTCTTCGGCAATGGTTTGCACATCCGGAAAATCACGGTAAACCGTTTCATTAAAATGTTTGATGAATTCAATGGCTTCCAAATTGCCGTTACCTCCAAATTTATTGGGTGTCCACTCACCTTCTTTACGGGAATAATCAAGCCGCAGGATAGAGTTTACTGCATCAACCCTTATGCCATCTACATGAAACTGATCGAGCCAGAAACGTGCACTGCTGATAAGAAAAGAACGTACTTCTCCCCTTGCATAATTAAAGATATAACTGTTCCAATCCTGGTGATAGCCCATCGTCATATCTGCATATTCATAGGTATGGGTGCCATCAAACATAAATAAGCCATGAGCATCATAAGGGAAGTGTGAAGGCACCCAATCTAAAATAACACCAATATCCTGCTGATGAAAAGCATCAACCAGTTCCCTGAAATCGTCGGGCGTACCAAAACGTGATGTGGCCGCAAAATATCCCGTACCCTGGTATCCCCAACTTCCGTCGAAAGGAAATTCCATAACCGGCATTAGCTCTACATGCGTGAACCCCATTTTTTTTACATAAGGAACCAGGTGTTTTTTAAGTTCAATATAACTGTTGAAACTTTCTTCATCTGTTTTTACAGGGCGCATCCAACTACCTAAATGCACTTCATATACACTCCAGGGCGCATTCAGCGCATTGTGTTTTTTTCTTTTCTTCATCCAGGCCCCATCATTCCATACATGTGATGTATGCCAGGTTATAGAAGCCGTGGCCGGCCTCAGTTCGCAATATTGCCCGTAGGGATCTGTTTTTTTTAAAGTGGCTCCTTTAAAGCCTTTAATAAAGTACTTGTAAGCTTCTCCCGCTTTAATATGAGGTATAAAGCCTTCCCAGATGCCAGATTTATCGAGCCGCACAAAAAGCGGATGAAGTTGTTCTTTCCAGCCATTAAATTCTCCGATAACAGAAACTTTAGTAGCATTTGGCGCCCACACAGCAAAGTAAAAACCCGGTGTATTTAACACCTGCATTTGATGGCTGCCAAATTTCTGATAACCTTTATAAAAAGTACCGTTCTTAAAATTCACAATATCCTCATCGCTAAACAAAGAAAAATTCCATACCGGTTTCAGGGAATCAATAAAATGTTCTTCCTCATATTTTAAAGGCAAAGCATTATCTGCTTTATTAATTTTTTGTTTAGTATTTACCGGCTGATGTTTTGATGTTGCCATTGTAGTTTGTTATTTTTAAATCACAAACCCATCTGGCAGTATAGCCCTCTTTTTAAGTACCACAATACCATCTTTCACTGCATATAATGCATGGTCGGTATCAGGTAAGTGAGCACCGCCTCTAATGTTTACGTTGTTTCCAATACGGCAGTCTTTATCTATGATGGCGTTTTCTATTTTACAATTTTCGCCTATCCCGAGTTTTGGAATATTTCTTTCCAGTGAATGTGCCATTTCCGGAATGGTTTCATAGTAATCGCTGCCCATAATGTAGGAGCTGATGATCTCGGTGCCTTTACCAATCCTTGTTCGGATACCGATCACGCTGCTTACTATCCGGGATGCATCAATGATAGATCCTTCGGCCAGGATACTGTGCTCAACATGTGTATTACCGATCTTCATAGGTGGCAACATACGGGCACGGCTGAAAATAGCCCTGGTGTTGTCAAACAAATTAAATGGTGGTATTTCAAGCGTTAAGGCCAGGTTGGCTTCATAAAAAGAATAGATGTTTCCAATATCAGTCCAATAACCATCATACTGAAAACTTACCACTTTATTATTGTTGATAGAATCAGGAATGATCTCTTTTCCAAAATCAGTAGCATCCTTCTTGTCTATCAATAACTGATCAAACAACATTTTACGATTAAAAATATAAATACCCATGGATGCCAGGTATTTGCGGCCCTGCAGTTTCATTTCGTCGCCGGTATCACTTTCCCAAAGCGGTAATAATTCCTTAGCGGGCTTTTCAATAAAAGAGGTAATCACGTTTAATTCATTTGCTTTTAATATGCCAAATTCAGGCGCTTCCCGGTCGGCAACAGGGATGGTAGCAATAGAAATATCGGCGCCTTTCTCAATATGGTTTTCAAACAATTCCCTAAAATCCATTTGGTAAAGCTGATCGCCACTTAAAATGAGAACATACTCAAAATCGTTGTTCTGTATATGTTTTAAAGATTGCCTTACCGCATCGGCCGTGCCCTGGAACCATCCCATACTTTCAGGCGTTTGTTCTGCAGCCAGTATATCTACAAACCCGCTGCTGAATGCGCTGAACTGGTAGGCGTTCTTAATATGCTTATTTAAAGATGCCGAGTTGTACTGAGTAAGTACAAACATCCTGTTGATGTTTGAATTGATGCAATTGGAAATGGGAATATCAACCAACCTGTACTTACCGCCAATGGGTACCGCTGGTTTACTGCGTGTTGAGGTGAGCGGATATAATCTGCTGCCGGCACCACCTCCAAGTATAACGGCAATTACTGAAGTACTTATCATGGTTATTATTTAAGTTGTATTGAATTGTATAGGTGAATATATGCTTCGGCACTTTTTTCCCAACTATTGTTTATCTCCATAATTTGAGTTACCAGCCCGGTCATCTTTTCTTTATCATCGTATAATTCAACCGCACGATGAATGGAATAAGTTATATCCCAAACAGTGGCATGGTTAAACCGTATCCCAAATCCACCGGGCTCACCAAAATCTATGACTGTATCTTTTAAACCGCCGGTGCTTCTCACAATGGGTATTGTGCCGTACCGGAGTGCATACATTTGGTTTAGGCCACAAGGCTCCACCCTGCTGGGCATCAACAAAAAATCGGCACCAGCATACATCTGGTGAGCCAGCTTTTCGTTATAGCCAATTTTTGAATTGTAGAATCCAGAGAAGCCCTCTGCTAAATAAGTCAAATGATCTTCAACTTTTTTATCACCACTGCCAAGAATTAAAAAATTCATTCTCTTGCCCAACTGGCTTATCGAATCCGTAATTGCCTGCGGTAAAAGGTCGGCAGCTTTTTCGCCAACCAGTCTTCCAATGTAAATAAAAAGAGGCAACTTATCATCCAGCTTAAAATCTTTACAAAGCTTTTTCTTGTTTAGTTTTTTTCCTGCGGCCGCATCTTTTTCCGAAAAATTATCAAGGATATAAGTGTCGGTCGCAGGGTTCCAAACAACGGTATCAATACCATTTAATATTCCTGACGACTTTGCGCTTTCCATGCTGAATAATTGTTCCAGCCCGTTTGCCTTTTCAGTAAGTTCTTCCATATAACTTGGGCTTACGGTGGTCACTCTATCAGCGCACTTCACAGCACAGGCAAGTGGATTGATGGTATTACTCCAATCCAACAGACCCCATTGCCAGGTATCCCATGCAGGTATATAATTACTTTTATCCCAACTCATCCAGCCCTGGTATTGGGCATTGTGTATGGTAAGAATGGTGGGCACTTCAGCAAGGTGACGGTAATCAAAACAATTACGCATCATAAACGGAATAAGACCGGTATGGTGATCGTGCACATGCACGGCATCAGGTTTGTGTTCCCAATGGCTGAGCCAATCTACCACCGCAATTTGAAATGCGGTGAAGCGTTCTGTATCATCATCATAGCTGTAAACATTTTCACGGTCAAGCAACCCGTAAATGTAAACACAGTAAAGATCAAAATCGAGTTTATTTGTTTTTTCTTTGATGATGGTGTATTCAAAATGTGAATCCCCCATTATAAATCCGCCCTTGTGTTCAACGTTCCATTCATTTTCCAACAAAAATTTTGTTCGGTGCATGGGCATAACCACTTTAGCAATATGGCCAAGCTGTTGTTGATATTTAGGAAGGGTGCCAACAACGTCAGCAAGTCCGCCAACTTTTGCGTAAGGGTAACATTCGGCACTAACGTGTAAAATTTCCATACAATTTTTATTCATGTTCAATTTAGCAATCATTTTGATGCAAACCTATTTGAAACCTAAATTTTTCTCAATGCTAATTTTATTCTATTTTCATCCGCTAAAAACTAACGATATGCCAACTGAACAAAATGATTTAATAACGCCACCAGTAGATCAAACTTTAAAAGCAACAAATTACGGTGCATTGAGTACATTGGTTACGGTGTTTTTTTTCTGGGGATTTATAGCCGCCGGAAACAGTGTGTTCATACCCTTCTGTAAAAATTATTTTCATTTGGATCAGTTTCAAAGCCAGTTGATTGACTTTGCTTTTTATACTGCATACTATGTTGGCGCCCTGGCACTCTTTGCCTATGGCGCATTTGGAGGAAAGGACCTGGTTGGGAAATGGGGATACAAAAGAAGTATTGTGTATGGATTGTTATTCTCAGCCTTGGGAGCGGCAGCCATGATCATTGCAGTAAATGCAAATACTTTTACCGGTATGTTAGTTGGTTTATTCATTGTAGCATTGGGTTTTTCGTTACAGCAAACAGCAGCCAATCCGTTTGCCATTAATTTAGGTGACCCGGCCACGGGCAGTAGCCGCGTAAACCTGGGCGGTGGCGTAAATTCATTTGGAACTACCATCGGGCCCATTGTTGTTGCCATTGCGCTTTTCGGTTCTACGGCTGCTATCACGGATGAGCAAATCGCTAGTCTTAAGTTGGGTAAAGTCATTATTTTGTATAGTTGCGTTGGGGCTTTGTTTATTGCAGCTGCAGCGTTATTTTATTTTTCCAAAAAAGTTCCGGCAGGAATTATGGAAGAAAAAACAGAAAAAGCAGGCAAGGCATTGTATACATTGTTGATCATGACGGGCCTGCTCATAATAATGTTTGCTCCGGTTTTTAACAGTTATAAAACCGATCTGACGAATGCCCCGGAAGCAGAAGTTCATGCAATGAATATGTATCGCATGAAATGGCTGCTTGGTGCATTGGCCGTTGTTGTGATTGGTTTGATTGCAGCCAATTTGAGCGCAAGAAAAAAAACAGCAGGCTGGGGAGCTATGCAATATCCCCAGTTGGTGTTGGGAATGCTTGCCATTTTTGTTTACGTGGGAGTAGAAGTTGCAATTGGCAGTAATTTGGGTGAACTTTTAAAACAACAGGAGTTTGGAAATTTCCAGGCATCGGAAGCAACTCCCTACATTGCCATGTATTGGGGCAGTTTAATGATCGGCAGATGGGCCGGAGCGATCAGTGCGTTCAAACTTTCAAAACAAACAAAGAATATTTTGGTCTTTATTGTTCCATTCGTTGCGTTTGCCATTATCATCGGCATCAATACGGTTGCCAAGTATGATATGAAACCTTTGTATTACTATGCAGTTTGCGTCTTAATACAGGTGCTGGCATTTTATGCCTGCAAGGAAAAACCGGTTAGAACTTTATTGATCTTTAGTTTGCTTGCCGTAACAGCGATGATTGTTGGAGTTATGACGACCGGTACGATAGCGATTTATGCATTTTTAAGCGGGGGATTGTTTTGCTCTATTATGTGGCCGGCAATTTTTAATTTATCAATAGCAGGGTTGGGTAAGTATACAACACAGGGTTCTGCTTTTTTAATTATGATGATTCTCGGAGGCGGCATTATTCCTCCTATACAGGGAAAACTTGCTGATGTTGTCGGTATTCATCAATCTTATTGGGTAACTGTTGTCTGCTTTGCTTACCTGGCATTTTTTGCTTTTGCTGTTAAAGGAATTTTAAAACGCCAGGGAATTGATTATGATGCGACAATAGAAAGCAGCGGTCACTAAATTAATAAACCAGGTTTAACCCTTTATATGACAGATAAGTTTGCTGTAGGCATTGATATAGGTGGTACTACTACTAAATTCGGCATAGTGAATAGCGCCGGTGAAATTCTTGAGCAGGATCGTGTTGCCAGTAATGAACATGAAGTTGTAGAAGATTTTATTGAAGACCTGTATGTTAAACTGAGGCCGATGATCGAAAGGGCCGGAGGCGTACAACATTTTGTTGGCATTGGCATCGGTGCACCCAATGGTAATATTTACACCGGCACCATTGAATATGCGCCCAATTTAAAATGGAAAGGCATTATACCGATTGCAGAACTGGTAGAAAAAAAATTCAACCTTAAAACAAAACTTACCAACGATGCCAATGCTGCTGCAGTGGGCGAAATGATGTATGGCGCTTGCAAGAACATGAAACATTTTATCACCATTACATTGGGTACGGGTGTTGGTAGCGGTATTGTAATAGATGGGAAGATAGTGGTTGGCCATGATGGATTTGCCGGTGAACTGGGGCATACTATAATACGCCCTGGTGGCAGGTTACACAAAAGCACAGGCATGCATGGAAGCCTTGAATCTTATGCTTCGGCAACCGGTGTACGGGAAACAGCTATTGAAATGCTTACCCAGCATCCTGAAGAGCCGAGCCTGTTACGCAACTATTCTATCAACGAATTAACGAGCGAGTCGGTTTATGAATGCGCCATGCAGGGCGATAATATTGCCAATAATATTTTTGAATTTACAGGACAAATACTGGGAGAATCACTTGCTAATTTTATTATGTTCTCCTCTCCTGCTGCTATTGTTTTATTTGGCGGATTGACTAAGGCTGGCAACCTGTTGCTAAATCCAACCCGTAAGCATATGGAGGCAAACCTGTTACCTATTTTTCAAAACAAAGTAAAGTTGATATTCAGTGAGCTTAAGGAATCCGATGCCGCAATACTGGGTGCCAGTGCCTTGGTTTGGGAAACAAATTAATTTTATATTTTTCAATGAAATAACAATGCCCTCTGGAGAGGGCATTGTTATTTTTAGTTTGAACACAGAATTACTTAATTTTTAAAACGGGCCTTAATTTATAATCACCGGTTCCTTCTTTCTTAACAGATAATGCTGCATCGAAATCGATTATTATAGTTTCTAAAGTTGCATTTAATGATTTATTGATCTTTAATTTTAATCCTGATTCTGAACCACTTGGAACAGTTAGTGGATAAACAACTCCGCCATCTTTTATGGTATTGTTAGGGCCTAATATAAACCGTATTTCTTTCACAACCTGTATTGGAAATACACCTGTTGCCAACAAAGTATCCACTCCATTTTGATAAGCCAGTAAATTATAAATACCCGGTGTTGTCGTTAAAGTAACCCAACCACTTGATAAGGTATCATCAGAAAATTTCACTTTTACTTCCCGAATATCGACGTTTACCTCATCGTATGCAGTAGGGGCATCAGTTAAACGTACATTTAACCTGGATGTGGAATTGTTTCCATTTACATCATCTTTACTGCAGGAAATAAATACTACTGAAGCAGAGAATAAGATTGCTGAAATAATGAGGACACTTTTTTTCATAATTTACGTTTTTAGTATTTTAACTAATAACTAATGAAAACCGTGCCAATAATAAAAATTGTGGGAAATAATGTTGTGTAACTACTGTTAATAAGAAATTCTACGCATATTTCTTATTACGAATACAGCGGGAACTGCACGCTGAATTCCCTTATCACTCGGCTTAATTGTTTCTTTACCATTAATCAGCATACAACTGCTGCCGCCGCCATCTAAGTTCAACGCTTCAACACAACCCAGATCTTTTAATAGTTTTGCCTCCTGTTCCAAAGTTGCACCTTCGGCAATGCCGGGAAACCTGCCCTGTATGGCCATGATGATGAGATATCCATCGCTTGTATAACCCATGCAGGTACGTGGATGTTTATCGTTAATTGCTTTGCCAGTGAATTTTAGTTCTTCTTCGTTTGTAATATTAATCTCGCCATTTTGTACTAATACCGGGCCGCCGCCTATTGCAGTTTTCATTTTCCACTTTTTCAACATCTCATCAGTCTTGCCATGCCTGATTAAAAAATCGTTCGGTATTGAAATCACTTTATCAGAAATATCATTGTAAGGAAAAATTGCTACAGAATCTTTATAAACCTGCCTGGGAAATTGGCGTGCATATGGAAATAATTTTGTAGAATCGGTAAACAACCATGCCACATCTGTATTTCTTCTTCTGTCAATTCCAATGGCACTACCTAATGGATGCCTGTATTGAAAAGTATCTTTGCCCTTCATAGGAATCGTATGAATATTATAACCAACCAGCTTACCATCCTTAATAACAACATTCAAATTTTGATTGGTTGCAAAGCTGAAAAAGGTTCCATTCACAACCACAACCGGTTTGCCATTTTTTTCATAAAACTGCAATGGAGTTAATCTTCTATCCACCGTTGTATCGGTTGTAAAATCAAGTTTTTTATCTTTCAGCTTTGCTTTTACATAATAAGCCATAAAAGGTTTACCATCTAAACTATCAGTTGTTTTAAAAACCTGTACAGATGCAGGTAAAGGTGCATAATCAGCATCAACATTTACCCATTTAACCTGCGCAAAAGAAGTAATTGAAATAGAAAAACAAACCCCGATAGCTATCGGGGCCAATAATATTTTTTGTAATTTTTTGCTCAGCATCAGCTCATAAATATAATAACTCAAAACTTCTGACTCAAGACTCCAAACTTTTCTCTTCCTTCCACTTATTTATACCATAACCCGGTATCACATGCTTTTCGCTGTGGTAAGATGAGCGAACCAAGGGGCCGCTTTCTACATAGTCAAATCCGAGGTTGTATCCTATTTCTCTATACTCCGCAAACTCATCCGGATGAACAAAACGGGCAACAGGCAAATGTTTTTTTGTTGGTTGAAGATATTGGCCGATGGTTACAACATCAACATCATTTGACCTCAAATCTTTCAAAGTCTGGATCACTTCTTCTTTTTCTTCACCCAGGCCCAGCATAATGCCGCTTTTCGTACGCATGCCTCCTTCCTTTAAAATTCTCAAGGTCTCCATACTTTGCCGGTATTTGGCTTGTATGCGTACCTGGCGTGTCAGGCGCTCAGTGGTTTCAATATTATGGCTTACCACTTCCGGTGAAGCATCAATAACACGTTGTATATTTTCCTTATTACCCTTAAAATCGGGTATCAATGTTTCTAAAGTTGTTGTGGGGTTTAAAGCTTTAACCGCTTTGATTGTGTTGTACCAAATAATACTGCCGCCATCTTTTAATTCATCCCTGTCAACAGATGTAATTACAGCATGTTTAACTTTCATCAGGTTAATAGCTTCGGCCACACGTTGTGGTTCATCCCAATCTACTTCAAGTGGCCTGCCGGTTGCTACATTGCAAAAACCGCAGCTGCGGGTGCAGATATTTCCCAATATCATAAATGTTGCAGTTCCTTCGCCCCAGCATTCACCCATGTTTGGGCAATTGCCACTTTCACAGATAGTATGAAGTTTGTGTGTATCAACCAGTTTTCTTACATGACGATATTCTTCTCCTATTGGCAATTTGACTCTTAGCCAATTTGGTTTTTTTACTTTCTGTTCTATTATTCCGTCAATTACGGGTAATTCTATCATGAAGCTATATTCTGAATATTAAATGAATGTGCAAGATCTATTTTCTTTTGCCAAACAAAACTGAAAACCAGGCCGAAAAGAAAAACTGCTTTTGTTTATTGTCAAACATCTGGGGAATCTTTTTTGCATAAAACTCTGCAGCAACGCCAACCTCTATGGCGGCCAATAGATCATTGTATCTGCCATAATCAAAACGGAGGCCTGGCTTAACATAGAGCCCCGGCGTAAATTTTAAATGGTTCCAGCCTTTACCAAGGCCCGGGCCGCCAAGCACAGAGCCGGTTTTAAAAAGTAAACTATCTTCCGATTCGAAGCGAATAAAAGTGCGCTTTCCATTTTTATCTACCTCCAGTTCGTATGGCCGCAATAATCCAAGCGTCAATCCGCCACCAATATTTGCAGTAATGCTTACCCCGTTCTTATTACTTTTATTACCCAGCAAAAATTGTTTCTGCACACCCAATTTCACCGGATAAAAATAATTTATCTTCCCGTAAATGAAGGGTGATGCTGTGGCTGCAAAAGTATTGGTTTGCTTAACTTCTTTCTGATGTTTTCGTTCGGCTATCTCTAATTGGAACAAGGTCGTTCTCTTTACAGATTTGGAATAACCTTTTTCAAATGATATTCCGTAGCCGTCAGAAATTAATTTAATGCCAAATGCAAAATGCTTTTTGTAAACAATAACACCTTCCTCCTCAGCCTTTATTTGGGCATTTACCTTGTCCCGCTTTTGCTCTTTCCTGGTTTTTTGCTTTGTCTTAGTTTCCTGAGAAAATGCTGAAAATGAAAAGGCAAACAATGTGAAAAGAATTAATAGTTGCTTCATGTAATTTGTTTACTAACGTAAATTTATGCAAAAATACCATCTGCTGATTAAAGATGATACATTTGTAGTGTTAACCGCTGCATTTTGATGCATAAAATCTTATTTATATCAAAATTTAACAAATGACTGCCTCTATTGTTTACACTGGAAATTTAAGATGCGAATGTACCCACGTGCAAAGCGGAACTGTAATTGAAACGGATGCACCAACCGATAACCGTGGCAAAGGAGAACGCTTCAGTCCTACGGATACTTTGTGCGTTGCATTGGCAACTTGTGTGGTTACCACAATGGCATTAAAAGCCACTGATATGGATATTGATCTTGCAGGGACTGAAATTGCCGTCACAAAGCATATGCTGAGTGACCCCCGTCGAATTGGTAAAATTGATGTGACACTTACCTTCCCTGCGGTATTGCAGGTACAAGATAAAGACCGCACTATTTTACAAAGAGTTGGAGATAATTGCCCGGTTGCAAAAAGTTTGCATCCGGATCTGCAGGTGAATGTTGAATATAAGTGGACCCCCTCCGCCCCCTGAAGGGGGAACTTTAGAGTATGCTTTATAAAGTGGTTATAATTGTAGCATTTTTTCTGTGCTTCTGTGTTTCTGTGGCAAAATATGTTCAGGCCGAAGGTCTGAAAAATCATTGATTTCTTATCAGCTTGTTTCCTACACTGCAATCCAGGCAACGTTTTGTATTACAATATTCGTTCTTAAGCTGAATCAAAGCTTGTGAGTCGAAAGCAGTTTTGTTTTCTACATGTAATGATTCAAAACCTTTAGTAATGCTGTTTTTCTCAGCTTTTATTGCCTCAAGCCATTGCAGGGCTTTATCCTTGTACACATTTTCACCATAATAATGGCCGTAACCAAATAAAACAGGAACCACTGTATTGATGAAAATATTATCGATCATCTGCTCACCAAGTTTTTTCATTTTAAAAGCTGAGGTTTCATCAAATACATAATGATAATGCCAGTAATCATTAGCCGTTACCTGCAGCAATTGCTTTATAGCTCTTATATCGCTGCTTTCTTTTATTTTAGAAAAAAGATGCAGGCTGTTGTGCACCAGCATTGCCAACTGTGCCAATCTTACTGTAGGAAAATTAGAAGGCCGCATCCGCAAAAAGATCATGGAACCCTCTACCTTCTGCAGGTTGTATTTCTTTTTTAAGAAAGCGTATTCTTTTTGCAAAAGCTGTGGATAATCTTCTCTAAAAGTACAATCAAGCAAACCCGCCTGGCCAAATAACAGTGCTTCCACCTGGTGAATCTGGCCTTTGTGTTTAGCCAGCATATTTACAGAAACAGACTGCGCAATCTTTTCAAAGGCAATACTGTTAAGGTGTGCACCAAAATTTTTGGCGAGCAGCCACCAAAATGTTTCTTCCCAGTGATTTTTATTTTTTTGCAGGTGATCAAAGATCAGTTGCGTTCTTGTCTCCAGCCTTTCAACCAGAAGGCGTTCTTTCCAGCTTTGCCAGGTAAGACTGTTGACCTGTTCAATATGTTTTTCGCAGGGTATAAACCAATCTGCGTTCATCAACTCATCATACTTTGCAAGCATCACTTTAGGGATCTTATCCTGCAATACCAATGTAGAACAGGGTAGATTTAATTGTACATCCTGTTGCCAAACAACATGCAGAATTACATTTTTATAATTTTTGTCGTTGCTGTGTTTATGATTTCTCCAATCAGAAGCGTTGATATGCAGTTCGATGCTGCCTGCCCAAACTGTTGTATTGATCTTTATTTTGGCATCAGTAAAATCAGGCCCCTGGTTGGTATTTAATGAGCCTGGATGGATGATCTGCAGCGGTTCACCTTCTTCTGTTTGCAGATCGCTGTAATTAAAATATTGAAATTGCCAGATGTATTGCAGTAATCTTTCGGTCATACGGATGACGTTTTTCCACAAACAAAATACACAGAAAATTGAATATTACAAACATTGCAATGCCTGCACTACCCGGCTTACAGGAAGCCCCATTACATTATAAAAATCGCCGCTAATGGTTTTAATACCTACTACCCCGATCCATTCCTGGATGGCATATGCTCCGGCTTTATCATAGGGCTTATAATTGTCTACGTAAAATTCTATTTGAGCAAAGCTGAGTTCATGAAAATGCACTTCAGTTGTTTCAGCAAATGCAATTTCTTTTTTATGATACAAAATAACAACACCCGTAACCACCTTATGTTGTTTACCTGACAGTAGTGTAAGAATATTTACCGCATCTTGCCTATCTTTTGGTTTGCCGATGATCCGCTGTTCCAAAACAACAATCGTATCTGCTGCAAGAATGGGCATCGAATCCGAGACAGTTGGTTTTACAGCCATAGCTTTGTTCCTTGCAATATGAATGGCGATTTCATCAAGGCTTAAATTTTCAGGATAAGACTCATCGGTTTCTTTAACAACAATATCAAAGGGAATTTCGGCCCACTCAAGTAGTTGCTTACGCCGCGGCGATTGGGAAGCTAAAATAATCTTTTGCATAACGACTACAAAGGCTATGAATAAATTTTAAAGAAGCCCATGGACAACAGGCCAACCAACATCACCAATTTAATGAGCGTGCTCACCTGGTGGTAAT
Source organism: Chitinophagaceae bacterium (assembly GCA_031416815.1). GTDB lineage: Bacteria > Bacteroidota > Bacteroidia > Chitinophagales > Chitinophagaceae > Ferruginibacter. The sequence goes on along the minus strand of JANOUJ010000220.1, from coordinate 3,373 downwards.
CTTTGGGAACCTGTGCAAAATAAAGCGTACGCAGTATCCACACCAAAGGGCCGAGAATAAGCAGGATAGAATATGCAGCGCTCCAATACCATCCCAGTTGCCAAACATAAATCTGCACAATACTGATCATGCCAATTAACACAACAAGCCATACTGCCACAAAAACCTTGCTGGCCGGTATGCCCCAGGCAATGGGTATGGTTTTGCAGCCGTATTTTTTATCGCCTTCCATATCTTCCATATCCTTTACCACCTCCCTTATCAACGAAATAACAAAAGCAAAACCGGCATATAAAAAACTGATGCGTATAAAGCGGCGTAATTGAGCCTGCCATTCAAGTGGGTCGCAACCAGGGCAGGTTAAACTGCGGTAATAACAAAAAAAACAAACCAAAATTACCCAGGCCGTAAGTAAAGAGATCAACACATTACCCACCAGTAATTTCTTTTTTAAACTGATGCTGTAGCCAAACAAAAATAAAACACAAAGGGTATTTGATAAACCCAGCCAAAAGACCATCGTTTGAGAATCGACATAAAAACCAATAAGTATGGCTGTAAAAGAAAAGACGATATGCATTACAATGGCCCACCGCCTTTTTATCAGCTTATCTATAACTTTCTTTTGGGGCTTGTTTATTTCATCAATATTACGGTCAAAATAATCATTAATGATATTGCCGGCTGCGGCAACCAGTAATGACGATATCATGAGCATTAAAAAATGTCTGCCTCTGAAGGAACTGAATGAATCCTGGTTATGCGAATAAAAGGGATTTACGAGGCAGAGATAAAACAATACCTGTGTTATAGTTATCATAACCAGGTTGGGCCAGCGTACCAGTCTTAAAAAGGCTGAAATTAATTTCATGGAAAATTTGTGAAGCGAAAATAAGCATTGAAACTTGAAATATCGATTTACTTTGAAGCTACGGTTGTATTAAGGTCCCAATGACCGTTCAGTTTCAATACTTTTTCTATTACATCCCTGGCGCATCCTTTACCGCCTCCAATTGGAGAAATATAGTGAGATATTTGTTTTATTTCTGCAACTGCATCGGCAGGGCAGCACGGCAAACCGGTCAACTGCATGGGAATATAATCGGGTATATCATCACCCATGAACAAAACTTCATCCCAATTCAACTGGTGCTGTGCAACGTATTCCATCAGTTTTTCCTTCTTATTCTCCACTTTTAAAAAGCAATCTTTTACACCAAGTCTTTCCAATCTTTCTTTTACTGCTTCAGACGTTCCGCCGGAAATAATGACAACACGATATCCTTTTTTTATCGCCAATTGCAATGCATAACCGTCTTTAATGTTCATCATCCTCGCCATCTGCCCATCATTCAATATCAATAAACTTCCCTCGGTAAGTACGCCGTCAACATCAAAGACAAATGTTTTAATGGGTTTAAAGTTTGCAAGAACACTCATTGTATGGATTTGATGATTAGCTGATTTGGAGATTTGATGATGATAAAACCTTAATGCTCAATCATCAAATTATCTAATTTCCAAATCATCAAATTATTTCTGGTTATCCCTCCATTCATAAACCCAGCTGCTCTGTATCATTTCCAGATGCCCTTCATTACTTTCTTCAGCTTTACCTTCAAAAAGCGGAATCTCCAACACCCATTTTAACAGGTCGGTAAAGCGGATACGATAGATCTTACTTTCGCCAAAATCATCGCCAAAGCGCTCATAAAGTTTCATGGCAATATCTTCGTAATCGTTCCAGTTTATGGGGGGTTCAAAAGTCATAGTTAATCCGTTAATTGTTATTAGTTAATCCGTTAATTAGTTAATCCGTTAATCCGTGGGGAAAATCCAATTTGCAAAAGCCCTTAATGTTGCTTACTGCATACCAATTAACGGATTAACCGATTAACATTTACTATTCTCCCAAAAACTGTGTCTGGTCGGGCAATGTAACTAAAATTCTCCCATCTCCATCCTGCAACACACATTGACATCCCAAACGTGAATTGATCCTTGGATTTACGGCACGATCAATAAAATCTTCTTCTTTATCGCTTAGTTCTTCCAAAAACGCATCGCCCTGGTCCACATAAATATGACAGGTGCTGCATGCGCAAACACCACCACAATTATGATGAAGCTCTATATCATTCTTTAATGCTACTTCTAAAATAGACTGGTCGGGTTCAATACCGGACAGCGTTATCGGTTCAAGGCCTTTCTGTTCAAACCTGAAAGTTATTTCATACATATCCTGCAAATTTCGGGTTGCAAACCTAGTTTAAATTACCAATTAAGGAAAATATAACTTAACTATACCGATTTTTGGCAATGCATTGTTTTGAAAGGCTGCCAGGTTGAGCCTGCCTTTGTCGGCAGACAGGCTTGTCGAAACCGTGGCTTTACTGGGTTAATCTGTCGTCGACAAAGGCAAGCTCGGCCTGACAGCAAAATTGTTAACGAGGATTATAAACTACTTTCTATTTGTTTTTTGTGTTTGAAAAGTAAAAAGGTTTTACTACTTTTCATTTTTTAATCAAATAGCGGCTTGCCATGCCTGTAAACACAAAGATCTTTTTAAATACTGTTGTATTTTTTATAGCCATATTCCTTGGCGCCTGTGGTGAAGAAAAAAAGAAGGATCCGCCCAAACCACCTGAAAAAGGCCGTGTAAAAACGGAAGTTAAAAAAGAGACTTCAACAAAATACCAGCGTCCCCCCATCATTAATATTGTTGATACCATTGCGCCAAAAATGACTGTGATCTACAGTAGCGACAGTGCTGCAACTTTCGACCGTATCAGTTTAAAACTTGGTAAAATATATGGAACAAAACTTCCCGAATACATAAAGAAGAATAACCTGAAAACAACCGGCGCACCCATGGCGTGGTACAAAAAACAAAAAGCGCCTTTCTTTTTTGAAGCTGGTATACCGGTAAATAAAGCAGGATCGAAACCCGTTAAAGGGGTACAAATACGCCAACTTAGCGCTGGCAAAGCTTTAATAGTTCATTTTTTCGGACCGTTTGAGTTGCTGCCCCAGGGCTATGATGCAGTAAAAGAATGGATGAAGGAAAATAAGAAAACGTTGGCGGGGCCTTCTTACGAAATTTATATTACCGACCCCATCGATAAAAATGGAAACCCGGTAGACCCCTATAAAATTAAAACTGATATCGTGTTCCCCATAAAATAGAAATCTTAGTCGCTTTTTAACTAAAACACGCTTAAATGCTCAAGGCTCTAAGCCCCCTCTCCTCCAGCAGAGGGTTGGGGTGAGGCCATAATACTGTCGGTTAACTTAATGTACATATACCTAAGTTGGGGATGAGCAGATAAAATACGAAGGTGTTTTTCTATCGTAAAAATATCATTTCTTACTG
>JANOUJ010000219.1:0-2434 GCA_031416815.1 Chitinophagaceae bacterium | reverse complement strand
TTTTTTGGAATGCTGGGCATTAGTCACTGGCAGATAATACTTGGCTTAATTATAGGTGGCACGTTGGGTGCTCCGCTTGCTGCAAGGCTTGCAGGTAAATTACCATTAAAGACGATGTTCATCCTGGTAGGTTCTATGGTTATCATTTGGAGTTTGCGGGTGCTTATTATGGCTTTGTAATTTCACGTTTTAAGCCATGCTGTACCACTACCTAAAAATATCTCCACAACTTAATGACCTGCCGTATATGCGGCCGACACGTACAGTGGTGTCAGAGGAGCACTTCATAGTTTACAAGCGGTGATCCCTTTTATTCGTTTGTCTGAGGGCAAATCTTCATCTGGCCATTATTAGGTTTTTTTACACCAGCTTTCCTTTTCAATAAGTAGAATGCAACTATTGAAAATGGGATTAGACTTAGTGACGCTATAAAAATCAGTGTCTTATTCCAATCATAATAATGTGGTGTGTCGAAATTTATTTTTTGCGGCTTTCCATTTGGGTAGGTAAAATAGGGCTGAACATCTATCGGTTTATTATTATTAATAATATTAATATTTTTTTTTAAAACCTGCTGGTTGGTTTTATTAGTCCAAATTGCGATTTTTACTTTCATGTTGGGAGAGAGCCTTCTAATAACAATTTCATTATTAAACTTTTCTGTATTTGCCAATGGAAGAATTCCTCCATCAATGTCGAAACCGTATTGAAGTATCTCAAAATGGCTTGTAAAGTTGAGATTTCTTATCACTAAGTTCTCGACTTCCTTTTCGCCGGTGTTTTCGAATTCGAGATATTGAAATGTATTTAAATCATAGTACTCATAGGTGTGTAAGGGCATCCTTAGGGTAGTGTCGTAAATAAACGAAAATTCGGGCTTTGGTCCGCGCTTCCATTGAAAGATTTTATCAATAATACTATCTGGCGAATTTTTTTTTAATAATTGGCTGTTACCCGTCTTCTTAACATAGTTAAATAGGACTTTTAAACTTGTATTTTCTTGCTGAAGCCCTGTTAATTCGGAGGGAAACCTCATTGGGTATTCGTAAGCTTCATAAATTACTTTGTACTCCTTTGTAAAAAGCCAATCGTAAACTTGAAAAGCAGTATAACTAAAAGTCACAAAAGCTCCAATTACTGCAAAAGACGCTTTAGCGATGCGATAAGATTGTGTTTTTTTCATTTAGTTGGTCCTTAGTTTTTGTGGAAGGGGGCGCATAACGTGGACAGCTTGTTGCTGTGCTGGTATTATCAACTTGGCAATTGAAGCGGAACAAAAATCAAAGTACAAAAAATATCTTGCTGCTCAATAGCGTTCGGTCACGCTAAAACCAATACTGATAGGCGAAACAAAAGTTGATGCTGCGTTGAGTCGGCATAGCATTAGGTAGATTGTTGTAAGCAGTCTTTACTATCCATTGGCAATTTGTTCAGCAGCGACGTCTAAAATTTGCAAATAGCGGTCAATAACGGTCTGATTTAATGGACCTGACCGTGGATCTGTCGAAAAGAGTAGTCGGTATGCTGTATAGTTTGTGCAAGGCGTATTCAGAATTCGAGTACTTAATCCATCCAGTTTACTAGCTGTTGTCGAGGACATGTGAGCTGCTGAATTTCTAATAGTTTTTAAATCCATTAAGTCATTGTTTATGGCACTAAGCGAAGTGTTGAAAACATAGCCTTGATGAAAAAATATTTGACTTATTTTTCGAATAGCTTCGGGGTTTGACCAATCCATATGTCGCTGATTTCCGATGATTATTTCTTGCGCATGTTCTTTACTAATTGGTGTAGCCCATTTTGCTGGTCGATTATTTAAAATTGATGGTTCATTTAATAAATAATCAACAAAACATTTTTCAACAAAAGTTTCCCAAGCAATAAATATTCGCAAGAATGCGGCTTCAGAAATGAATTCTCTAAGGTTTCTAGCTATTTTATAAGAACCACCCGCATACTTCAAGTGAGCGAAATTGATGTGCGACTTTAGCTCTGTATTAGCCAGTCTAAAATCACTTAGATTTTGTGCCAGCGGCATTAGATAGAATTTACTATGTCAATAATAAATTCTGTTCTTCTAAGCCGGACCTTCGTGTCAGTAGTAGCCCTTCTACTGTCTTCTAGAAATTGAATTTGTTCAGCCGCCATTTTTTTAAGGGGAATTGCATCGAAAAATGTATTGAGTTCTGTCAAGATATTTTTGGTTCTTTCATACTTGCCTTTATCAATTTTCTTTTGGGGCTTATCCAAGCTTTTCAGACCAAATTCTGTATGAAAAATGCTGGTAAAAAGAGTGTAGAAAAGATGTATTCTATTGAACGGGGTATTTTTTAAACCTTCATTGAAGATTGCTTTTGTTAGTATAATTACTTCATTAAATTGGTCTGCTAAGTTTTCAGCATTAAACTCAAAGGATTTCTCATACTTTGCGTAG
>JANOUJ010000218.1:0-1811 GCA_031416815.1 Chitinophagaceae bacterium | reverse complement strand
TCAATAAGTGCTTTGTGAGATACAACCGCATTTTTAATGGCTTCGTTGATTTTAACCACCTTAAATTCCATGGTTTTATTAACGAACTGGTCGTAATCAGTAACGGGCTTTACATCAATTTGTGAACCTGGTAAGAAAGTTTCCATACCAAATACATCAACGATCAAACCGCCTTTAGTTTTGCTGGTAACCAAACCGGTAACAATTTCGCCGGTACGGTGTACTTCCACAATACGCTCCCACGCACGTGTTGTACGGGCGCTTTTGCGGCTAAGGTGCAGGTTACCTTCCCTGTCTTCTTTTTCAACAACCATTACTTCAATGATGTCTCCAACTTTAACACCACCCGGGATGTCCCTGAATTCGTTCAAAGAAATAAGGCCATCACTTTTAAAACCAATGTTTACAACAGCATCCGTTTTAGTTAATGATTCTACAGTTGCCTGTATCATTTCACCGTCAGCGATCTGTTTGAAAGTGTTGTCATAAACCTTGTCGTACTTGGTTTTTTCTTCAGCAGTGTAGCTGGTTACATTTCGTTTGTCAACACTCCAGTCAAAATCGTCGTGAGCAGTTGCAACTGTTTCTTCCACAGGAGCTTTAATTTCCATGTCAACAACAGAAGGTGTTTCTGCAACAACTTCCGGAGCTGTTTCAACAGCAACTTCGGCTGTTGGTTCTGTTTCATTTAATTCCATAGCATTTTCTACAGGCACATTTGTTGTCGCAGCAGCTTCATCCCGATCTTGCATCGGGACAGAACCTTCCTGTTCATCTGCGTTTAATTGTTTAATAATATTGAATGACATAAATAACCCGTGGTTTTTAAAACGGGAGGGCGAAGGTAATAAAATATCGGGAATTTGAGGGTTTATAATGAGCCTTTTTTGGCTCTGATGGCTAATTTCAGCCCTTTTTGGGAAATTATTATTGATTTTGATTTAGGATTTGTTGGATGGTTCCAGTATTTCAGCGTAAAAAGGCCTTGATTTCATGCGCCAGCCTGCTTTGATCAACCATTTCCAAAGGATGGGCCGTATTGGGCAAAATAGAGAGCTGGCCAAGTGGTAGATTTTTAAATACCTCCAGGGTTTCAGCAATGGTAACCATTTTATCCCTGTCTCCCAGCATCAGTAAGACCGGATGTTGAATTGTAGAATAATCTACGGCTTTTAAGGGATTGTCTTTGCCCATCCCGGCCAGCATAGCAGCAGTTTTCACCAGAACGGTTTTCCAATTATTTGGCGCATGTCTTTTTTGTAAGGCGGCAGCAAAGTCGGGTAGTTTTGTTTCGATCTTTTCAGCATTCAACATTTTTGTTTCATGGGCTGCAATCGCTTCATCCCAATTGTATTTGGTGGCAAGCGTCATAATTTTGTTTACTCGTTCAGGATGATATTTAGCAAGGTACAATGCCAAATATCCGCCCATGCTGTATCCAAAAATGTTGACCGATGCTATTTCTTCTTTATCCAGAAATGCTATGACTTCAGTTGCAAAAAGCTTTATGGAAAAAGCCTCTGCCGGAAGCGGGGAACCGCCGTGGCCGCTAAAATTAAGCCGGTAAACCGGGGCCGAACTTGCCAGTTCTTCTTCCAGCCTGGACAATTGATCGGCGGCGCTAATGGCACCATGCAGTAATAAAACGGCTTGCATATTTAATAAAGCACTGACTAGTCCTAAAAAGGGTTGACTGATTTATAAATGTTGATGCAAAGGTAAAAAATCACAAGAACCACCAAAGTTCTTGTGATTTTTTTTGCTCCAGGTTTTGATTTTCAGTTGGGTTTGGCTGTGCATTTGATTGGGGG
>JANOUJ010000217.1:0-8017 GCA_031416815.1 Chitinophagaceae bacterium | reverse complement strand
CAGGTGCTGTTGTAATTTCCACCTGCAACCGTACAGAAATCTACAGCATCTGTTCATCTCCACAAGAATTAAAAGCTTTATTGTGCAAGCATACACAGGGCAAAATAACTGATTTTGAAGAACATGGTTATTTACACCGGGGTATAAAAGCTGTTGATCACCTGTTTAAAATGGCAGCCGGAATTGATTCTCAAATTATTGGCGACCATGAAATTTTATCTCAACTAAAAATTGCGGCAAGGTTTGCTAAGAATCGTAATTGCCTGAACAGTTTTTTAGAGCGGGTAGTAAATTTCGCTATAGCTTCTTCAAAAAGAATTAAAACAGAAACAAAATTAAGTTCAGGAACAGTATCAGTTTCCTATGCAGCTGTAGAAATAATAAAAGAAAAATTTGCAGAGCTTACAAATAAAAAAATCGTTCTTTTAGGTACTGGTAAATTTGGGAATAATATTGCGTCAAACCTTAAAACTTATTTGCCTGACTGTTTGTTGACTTTTTGTAACCGTACCGATGAGAAAGCCATAGAGCTGGCTCAAAAAATCAATGCAGGCTTTAGCGCCTTTGATAATATTTCTGTTGTGGCAAATGATTCAGATGTTATAATAGTAAGTACATCAGCACCATGTTACACAATACTGCCCACTTTTTTTACAACGAAAAAAACAAGGCTGATCCTTGATCTTTCTGTACCACAAAATGTTGATCCTGTTGTTAAAAATATTAGCGGAATAGAATTACTGAATGTTGATGAAATATCTGCCATTCTTAATAAAACCATTTTCAAACGCAAAGCTGAAATTCCAAAAGCTCTGCAAATAATTAATGAAACAATTGAAGAATTTATAAGCTGGAATTTGATGCAAGGAAACAGCCCTGTGCTACGAAAGATAAAAACTCAGCTTAATGAAATAGCTTGTAAAAATCAATCAGTAATAGCACAGGAGAAAATTCAGCAGACAGTTTCTTCCCTTGCCATACAACTACGCAAAGAAAATAATAAAGGTTGCCAATACCTGCATGCATTGAATAACTATCTGCACACAGATTATGAATTTGAAAATTAAAATAGGTACACGTGAAAGTGAATTAGCTGTGTGGCAGGCTACATTCGTTAAAACCCATTTACTAAAAAATGGTTTCGATGCAGAATTAATCTACATAAAAACTGAGGGAGATGTAGATACAGTTACGCCTTTATATGAACTGGGCGTACAGGGTATTTTTACGAAAACACTGGATGCAGCTCTTTTAAGTAATAAAGTAGATATAGCAGTTCATTCAATGAAGGATGTACCAACACTTTTAGCCCAGGGTATTCAACAGGCAGCTGTTTTAAAAAGGGCTTCCTACAAAGATGTGCTGGTTTATAAAAACAAATCAATAATTACAACCTGGCGGCTAACAGATAAATTAATAGACCCCATACTTAGCATGGGTACCATTGCTACCAGCAGTATAAGGCGCAGGGCTCAATGGCTGCATCGTTATCCTGCTCATTCAATAGAAAATCTTCGTGGCAATATAAATACCCGTTTAAAAAAACTTGAGCAAAACGAATGGGATGGAGCCATTTTTGCAGCAGCCGGATTAGAGCGCATAAATCTCAGGCCCAAAAATGCTATTGACCTGGATTGGATGTTACCGGCACCAGCACAGGGAGCCATCTTGATTGTTTGCCGGGAAGATGATTCAAATGCGTTTAAAGCCTGTGAATCACTAAACAATGAGGATACGGCTTTATGCACAAAGATTGAAAGAGATTTTCTGCGCTCATTATTGGGCGGTTGCTCTACACCCATAAGTGCCCTTGCAGAAGTAAAAAATGATTCAGTATTTTTTAAAGGAAATATTTGCAGTACAGATGGAAAAGAAATTATTGAAATACAAAAAATATGTGCTGTTAAAGAAAGCAGACTATTAGGTGTATATGCTGCTGAAGAAATTTTAAAAGATAAAAAAGCACAAAATATTATACACTCCATCAGGAATGAAAAAAAATAAACGCACGATATTAAGTACAAAATTTTTAAGCAAATCGGCTATCAGAAAAGCCTTACAGCATGATATTGTAATTGAGGAGATACCTTTTATATCTACAAATCTTATTGAAACCGATGCATTAAAAAAAACATTGAAAGGATTTTTGCAGCAGAATATAACAGCGGTTTTTACAAGTAAACATGCAGTACTGGCTTTTGACAAGATTGTAAATGCAGAAGTACACTGGCAAATATTCTGTATTGGCCATGCAACAAAAATGCAGGTATCTAAAATATTGGGGGAAGAAAAAATTGCCGGTACTGCCGATAACTCCGCAGCTTTAAGTGAAATTATTTTACAGGATAAAAGTATAAAGAAAGTGATATTCTTTTGTGGTAATCATCGCAGGGATGAGTTACCGCAAATACTAACTGCCGGCAAAATTGAAGTGGATGAAATAATGGTTTACGAAACACTGCAAACGCCCAAAAAGATTTCATCAAAGTTTTATGATGGCATTTTATTTTTTAGTCCAAGTGCTGTAAACAGCTTTTTTCAATCGAATAAACTTAATAAGCAAACACAAATTTTTGCTATTGGAAAAACAACTGCCGACAGCATTCAACAGTATTTTAACAAAAAACTCATTGTTGCAGATTCGCCCTTGGAAGAAACAATGATAGACCAGGTTATAAAACATTTTAATTTAAATAAACCAGTATAGCATGCAATTGAAGAATGATCTATTATTAAAAGCATTAAGAAAAGAAAAAGTTGAACGTCCCCCGGTTTGGATGATGCGGCAGGCAGGCAGGTACTTGCCCGATTATATGAAGTTAAAAGCCAAATACGATTTTTTTACTCGGGTACAAACACCGGAGTTGGCTTGCGAAATCACATTACAACCTGTAAACCAGATCGGTGTAGATGCTGCCATTATATTTTCAGACATCCTTGTTATTCCACAAGCCATGGGCCTTGAGGTTTTGATGGAAGAAGGTAAAGGACCATCGTTACCCCGTATAATCCAAAATAAAAAAGATATTGATGCTTTAAATACAGATAATGTTGAAGAGCACCTGAGTTATGTTATGAATGCATTAACGCTAATTAAACATGAGTTAAATGGCAGAGTACCCCTGTTTGGTTTTGCAGGAGCCCCGTTCACCATTCTTTGTTATATGGTTGAAGGAAAAGGCAGTAAAACCTGGGAGAAAGCCAAACAATTTTGTTTTACGCAACCATTGCTTGCTCACCTGTTATTACAAAAAATAACAGACGTAACCATTACTTATTTAAAAGCGCAAACAAAAGCAGGGGCAGATGTAGTTCAGGTATTTGATAGCTGGAGTGGTGCATTAAGCCCTGCCGATTTTAAAGTATTTTCTCAACCATACCTGGTACAGATAGCGGATGCTTTAAAAGATGATGCTCCTGTAATTTTGTTTCCCAAAGGCAGTTGGTATGCTTTAGAGGATTTAAGCAAGAGCAACGCTTCGGCGTTGGGAATAGATTGGTGCATTACGCCACAGCATGCAAGAGAATTAACCGGAAATAATATAACCCTGCAAGGAAATTTTGATCCTGCAAAGTTATTATTGCCTCCTGCAGAAATTAAAAAAGAAGTTCATGAAATGATTGATGCTTTTGGTGTGCAAAATTTTATTGCTAACCTCGGGCACGGCATCACACCTAATATTCCGGTTGATCATGCAAAAGCTTTTGTTGATGCGGTAAAAGAGTACACAGTTAAATAATGGATACCAATTTTACATATTCAGCTACTGCAGAAACCTTCAACAATTATATAGTTGAGCTGCAAAAAAGTATATGTATTGCTTTAGAGAAAGCAGACGGCAAAGCAACATTTATTGAAGATAGCTGGACAAGAGAAGAAGGTGGCGGAGGTTTATCACGAATTATAACCAATGGGAATATTTTTGAAAAAGGAGGCGTAAATACTTCCAAAGTTTTTGGAACATTACCCGAGACTATGCAACAAGCATTTAAAGTGAGTGAGTGTAATTTCTTTGCAGCAGGGTTATCTCTTGTGTTGCACCCCAACAACCCTTTTGTACCAACAGTACATGCCAACTGGCGCTATTTTGAATTGTTTGATGCCGCAGGAAAAAAAATTGACAACTGGTTTGGTGGTGGATGCGACCTGACACCTTATTATTTATTTGAAGAAGATGCCCGGCATTTTCATACCATCTTCAAAAATGCGATAGACCCCTTTGGAAATGAATTATATCCTGCTTACAAAAAAAACTGTGATGCCTATTTTGTAAACAAACACCGTAATAACGAAGCCCGGGGCATTGGGGGTGTATTTTATGATTACCTGCGACCTGAAAATGATGCAGACGTGTCAAGGTTGATCTTATTTCAACAGGCTAATGGTAATTGTTTTTTAAGTTCATACCTGCCCATTGTACAAAAAAGAAAAGATATGGAGTTTGGGCCAGACGAAAAATACTGGCAGGAAATAAGAAGGGGGCGATACGTAGAATTCAATCTGGTACATGATAGGGGAACATTATTTGGCTTAAAAACCAATGGCAGAACAGAAAGTATATTAATGAGCCTTCCGCCTACGGTACGGTTTGAATATAATTACCAACCTGTACCCGGCTCCGCAGAAGATAAGTTACAGCAGGTTTGTTTGCATCCCATAGATTGGATCTGAAAAGTGAAATAAAAATATTATTAAACATACATCGTATGATCTTACAAAGAAGAAACAGAATATTAAGAGCCAACCCGGCCATAAGAAGCCTGGTTTCCGAAACTATGTTAACACCCAATGATTTTATTGTTCCCCTTTTTATTGTGGAGGGAGAAAATGTTAAGGAAGAAATTTCTTCCATGCAAAACTATTACCGAATGTCCCTTGATCTTACCGTAAAAGAGATAAAGGAATTATGGAGTATGGGTTTAAAATGTGTTTTGCTTTTTGTAAAATCAAAAGATGAATTAAAAGACAATAAAGGAACAGAAGCACTTAATCCCGATGGATTGATGCAAAGAAGCATACGTGCCATTAAAAATGCATGCCCCGAAATGTTGGTTATGACTGATGTTGCTCTTGATCCGTTTTCGTCTTATGGCCATGATGGTATTGTGGAAAATAATGAAATCTTAAATGATGCCACAGTGGAGGTGCTTGCAAAAATGAGTGTGAGCCATGCACAGTCAGGTGCCGATTTTGTGGCACCCAGCGATATGATGGATGGAAGAATTGGTGCAATCAGGCTGGCTTTGGAAGAAAATAATTTTACCCGTACAGGAATCATGGCCTATAGTGCAAAGTATGCTTCCTGCTTTTATGGGCCATTCAGAGACGCATTGGATTCTGCGCCGGGCTTTGGCGATAAAAAAACGTATCAAATGGATTATTCCAATCGCATTGAAGCAGTGAAGGAAGCTGTAATGGATGTTGAAGAAGGTGCAGATATTGTTATGGTAAAACCTGCCTTAAGCTATCTGGATATTATCAGAGAAGTGAAAGATGCCGTGGATGTGCCGGTTAGCTGTTACAACATCAGCGGTGAATATGCCATGATAAAAGCCGCAGCCAGGATGGGATGGATTGATGAGAACAAAGCCATTTTTGAAACACTGACTTCTATGAAAAGAGCGGGTGCTGATCTTATTGCCACTTATTTTGCAAGAGATGTTGTAAAGCTGATAAGTTAAGGTAACAACCGATCAAAAAAATTAAATTAAAAAAAACAGCCATGGAGCATAGCAAACAACTTTTTGAAAGAGCCAAACAATCTATACCCGGTGGTGTAAACTCTCCAGTGCGTGCATTTAAAAGTGTTGGAGGTACCCCTGTTTTTATTAAGCGGGCCAAAGGCAGTTATTTATTTGATGAAGACGGAAATAAATATATTGATTACATCAATAGCTGGGGCCCAATGATACTGGGACATGCATACGAACCTGTAATAAAAGCAATACAGGAAAAAGCAAATGATTCCACTTCATTTGGAGCTCCTACCCTTTTAGAAATTGAAATGGCAGAATTGATAAAAAGTATGGTTTCGAATGTTGACCTGATAAGAATGGTGAGCAGTGGTACTGAGGCCTGCATGAGTGCTGTTCGTTTAGCAAGAGGATATACCGGCAGAAATAAAATAATAAAATTTGATGGCTGTTATCATGGTCACGCCGATTCTTTTTTAGTAAAAGCCGGAAGCGGTGTAGCAACACTTAATATTCAAACCATTCCTGGTGTAACTGCGGGTGTTTCTCTGGATACCTTAACAGCGCCATACAATAACCTGGAAGCTGTTGAAAAACTAGTTGAAGAAAATAAAAATGAAATTGCTGCAATAATTATCGAGCCTGTCGCAGGCAATATGGGCTGTATTCTTCCAAAAAAAGATTATTTAGAAGGTCTTAGAAAAATTTGCGATGAAGAAAGCATTGTTTTCATTTTTGACGAAGTGATGACTGGTTTCAGATTATCGGCAGGCGGTGCTCAGAAAGCATTGCATATTGATGCAGACCTGATAACCTATGGAAAAATAATTGGTGGCGGATTACCGGTTGGCGCATTTGGGGGCAAGCAAAAAATAATGGAACATATTTCTCCGATAGGGAATGTTTACCAGGGCGGCACTTTAAGTGGCAATCCGATAGCCATGATAGCGGGTTACACTATGCTGAAAACATTGAAAGATAATCCGGGCATTTATGAAGACGTTGATACTAAATGCAGTCACCTTGAAAAAAGTTTACATACAATTTTCGATAAAAAAGGAATTAAGCATCGCATCAACAAGATGGGTAGTATGATCAGTTTACATTTTTGCGATCATGATATAATTGATTTTGAAACTGCTTCCAGGGCCGATATCACAATGTTCAATAAATTTTTTCATCACATGTTACAGAATGGCATCTATCTCCCACCTTCTGCTTATGAAAGCTGGTTTTTAAGTAACGCATTAACTGATTCCGATCTCCAACAAACAATCAATGCAGCCGAAAAATTCTAAGTTAAAAAAGGAACTATACACAACCACTAAAAGGATGATTTGATAAAAGAGGCATCCATTTTAAGTGGATGCCTCTTTGTTTCGTTTACGAGTTTAACAGATATTGATATTTGTTATCGGATACTAAAGCGGAACTGTAATTTAATAACCCTGAGACCTCAAAAGTAAGACGGGAATAAGAATACCCCCGTCTTTTACCCTAATAAAACCCTAAACCAGCAAAACTCTTCATTTATATTTTCAATAAAATAATGATCTCTTTTATGCTATTAATAATTGCCAATACTGTGCCAAAGATTCTCAAATGTGGATAACTCAATTCTGCTTATTTTTCGATTAGGGATTTTTCGAAATTAGGATATACCGGTAACGTATTATTACCACTCCGCTTCAGTATTTGCACTTTTAAATAATGGAAAAGCGGTGTTAGTGAACCCTGCTATTTTACTACCTTTGCACACTTATTTATACAGGTTATATTATATGAGTGCCAAATACACTGAATATCAACAACTAAACCTCCCTTCCATCAGCGAAGAGATACTCGCCAAATGGAAAAAAGAAAACACTTTTGAAAAAAGTGTGGACCTCCGTGATGGACATCCTCCTTTTGTATTTTACGAAGGCCCTCCAAGTGCCAATGGCATGCCCGGTATTCATCATGTTATCTCCAGAACATTAAAAGATTTGGTTTGCCGGTATAAAACCATGCAGGGTTTCCAGGTAAAACGCAAGGGCGGATGGGATACCCATGGTCTGCCTATTGAACTTGGTGTTGAGAAAGAATTAGGCATTACCAAAGAAGACATTGGGGTTAAAATATCGGTAGAAGATTATAATAAGAAATGCCGGGAAGTAGTGATGCGGTTTAAAGATAAGTGGGACGATATTACTCAAAAAATGGGTTACTGGGTTGATTTGAATAACCCTTATGTAACTTTTGAAAACAATTATGTTGAAACACTTTGGTGGTGCCTGAGCGAATTGTATAAAAAAGGATACCTGTATGAGAGTGTAAGCATTCA
>JANOUJ010000216.1:0-23148 GCA_031416815.1 Chitinophagaceae bacterium | reverse complement strand
CCTTTGGTAATACCTACTGGCAATTAAATAATACTGTCAGGTTGAGCTTGTCGAAGCCGGTGCAATGTCATACCGCCTTCGACAAGCTCAACCTGACAGCTTTTATTAAAATAGAAAATTGTCCAGGGGTATAATAAACCGGTACATGTCATCAATTATAAAAGTCAGCAACCTTTCCAAGCAATTTAAAGAGATCAATGCAGTTGATGACCTTTCATTTACTGTTGAGCAAGGTGATGTATATGGTTTCCTGGGTCAAAATGGAGCCGGCAAATCAACCACCATACGTATGTTGCTTACGCTGATAAAGCCCACTACCGGCGACATCAGCATTTTTAATAAAAACCTTTCAACACATCGTTCTGAAATCTTAAAGCAGGTTGGCGCTGTAATTGAAAAGCCCGATCTCTACAAATATCTATCGGCTTATGATAACCTGGCCATTTTTGCAAAGCTGAGTGGTATAAAATCCAATAGTACTTTACTAATGGAACAACTAAAAATGGTTGGACTTGATGAAAGGGCCGGCAGCAAAGTAAAAACCTTTAGCCAGGGCATGAAACAAAGATTGGGTATTGCAGTAGCATTGGTGCACAATCCTCAATTGATCGTTTTAGATGAGCCTACCAACGGGCTGGATCCGCAGGGCATTGCCGACATGCGAAACCTGATATTGCATTTAAGCCGGGAGATCGGAAAAACCATTGTTGTTTCATCACACCTGTTGAGCGAAATTGAGTTGATTGCAAACCGGATGCTTATTATACACAAAGGAAGAAAAATAGTAGAAGGCAATGTTGCAGAATTGTTAGATCCTTCAAAATCGCTGGTACAGATCGAAACAACGAATGATGCTGTTGCAAGGCAAAAATTACTGCAGACAAAGTGGTCATCCTTATTACACGATAATAAAGATCACCTGCAACTAAAAATGAATAAAGAAGATGTGCCGCAATTGATCGAAGAAATGGTATCGCTACAGGTACCGGTTCTTTCAGTACATCCAATGCATTCATTAGAAGATTATTTTCTTTCACTTACAACCCAGGCAGGCCATGTGGAATCTTTTACAAATTGAATTGTTTAAAATTTTCAGGAAACCAAGAACTTACCTGGCGTTTGCCATTATTGCAGCTTTTATTTTTTTAATACAACTGGGTTTACTGGTTAATGGTAAAGACTGGATGAAATTCATGCTTGGCTCATTGGACGAGACTATGAATATTGATTACGCTAAACTGGTTAATGGTTATGCTGTTTGCTTTTTTGTTTTGAATTTATTGCTGGTGCATGTTCCGATATTAGTCGCACTCGTTGCAGGTGATGTGGTTTCGGGCGAAGCAAGCATGGGTACATTAAGATTACTGGCAGCCAAACCGGTAAGCCGCACACAAATAATACTGGCTAAATATTTTGCAACCGCAGTGTATGTATTTGCGCTGCTATTGTGGATAGCTGTAATTTCTTTAGTGGTCAGCATTGCCGTGTTTGGAGAAAACGACCTGGTGGTGGCAAAAACAAATGGTTTGCAACTGATAGAGTCCAGCGATGTGTTGTGGCGGTATTTTTTTGCTTTTGTTTTTGCCTTTATTGCAATGATGGTGGTAGCGGCTATTTCATTGTTACTATCTGTTTTGTCTGAAAACTCGATAGGCCCGATAGTTGCTACGGTAGGCATTATTATTGTTTGTACTTTAATAAGCGAAATGGAAATACCCATTTATCAAAAGTATATCAAGCCTTACCTCTTCACTACTTATATGTTAGGATGGAAAGGTTTCTTTTACATTGGTTCAACCGAAGATGGGGAAACGATAAAGGGTTCAATTCAATACTTACCGGGTATTTTAAAAAGTATTGCCGCATTGATGCTATATATTATTGGATTGGTCAGCGCATCCGTTTTTATTTTCCGTAAAAAAGATATTTTATCATAAAAGCATTCTATGAAATCAATTGTTCTCTTTGTTTTTCTCTTTCAACTCGCTCTTTTTACCCATGCACAAGACATTAATGTGCTGGTGCAAAAAGTAAAGGACAAAATTAACCTGGTAAATGATTATGAAGCAAAGGGCAGGATGAAAACCAATGTTGTTTTTTTAAAAGTTCCGGTGGCTACCATCAAACTATATTTTAAAAGACCCAACCGGCTCAGGATAAAAAATGAAAAAGGAATTTCGTTTGTACCAAAGGGTGCCGTAAATATAAATATGAGCAATGTGCTCAGCAGTGGTAAATACAGTGTGCTGGATGCAGGCAATGATAAGATCGGCAATACTGCTGTGAAAGTGGTTAAATTATTGCCCGAAGATGACAATGCAGACGTGGTGTTGTCAACCTTATACATTGATCCAATAAGCCAGGTTATTCTGAAAACAAAAACCACTACGAGAGACAACGGTACTTATGAACTGGAAATGAGTTATGGAAAATACATAGCATACGGCCTGCCTGATAAGATCATTTTCTCCTTCAATACCAAAGATTATAAAATGCCCAAGGGTGTAACTTTTGATTTTGAAGATGGCAGCCAAAAGAAAACTGCTGCTGAAAAAGAAAAACTCAAGAACCAAAAAGGGAAAATGGAAATTTTTATTAGTGGTTACAGCATCAATAAGGGAATTGCGGACAGTGTGTTTAATTAGGAAGCTGAAAAATTGAGACCTTACTCAGGTATATCACTGATCTTTTCGTCAACCATACTGGCGACCACTCTCGAGCTTAATTTTTTCAAAGGGTTCTTATGTTGCTCGTCATACTCGTGCCTGCCCACAATAATATCAATGCATTTATAAATGGCTTCCCTGAAAGATGATTCATCTGCCTTGCCCTGCCCGGCAATATCAAAAGCCACACCATGATCGGGTGATGTACGTACACCAGGCAATCCGGCGGTATAATTTACACCTTCACCTATTGCTAAAGATTTAAAAGGAATTAATCCCTGGTCGTGATACATCGCCAGCACCGCATCAAATTTTTCGTAATGCCCCCGTGCAAAAAACGCATCGGCAGGGTAAGGCCCAAAGCAAAAAATATCACGTTGTTTTGCTTCTTTAATGGCGGGCTTGATAATCTCTTCTTCTTCTTTACCGATCAATCCTTCATCGCCTGCATGTGGGTTTAAACCCAATACAGCGATCCTTGGTTTATTGATATTAAAATCTCTTTTTAAAGAATTGTTGATGATCTGCAGTTTACTGATGATACCTTCCCGGGTAATGTGTTTGGCAACATCCTGCACAGGCACATGTTCTGTTACCAATGCAACCTTCATATTTTCCGCTATCATAAACATGGCAACATCTGCCGCACCGTATAAATTTTTAAGATAAGGCGTATGCCCGGTAAAATTAAACTGTTCGGATTGTGTATTGTTTTTGTGAATGGGTGCAGTTACCAGGCCGTCAATTAAATTATCTTTTAGCGCCTTGCCGGCAATGGTAAGACTTTTAACTGCATACTTTCCGCCGATGTCATTTAAAATGCCGGGGTTAATATTTATCTCTTCTTCCCAGCAATTATAGAGGTTTATCAGTTTGTTATTTATGCGGTTTAATTCTTTGGTGCTGGTAAAATTGATGTTGATATCAGCCAGGCTTTTTCTGTAAAAATTTACCACTTTATTGTTTGCAAACAATACAGGTGTACAAAAATCCAGTATCCGGTTATCGGCCAGGGTTTTAATAATGATTTCAATACCTATTCCGTTCAGATCGCCACATGTAATGCCAATAACGGGTTTGTTATCTAAAGTAGAGCTCATGTTTACAAATGTTAGGATGTAAAAATACAGATTCTTAATGGTAAGTTTTTATTTAGGGATGGCTTTTAAGTTAGTTATGTTAAATTGAATGAGGTTTATAGATAGTTATAAATTTAGCATTACACCAAAAGAAAAACAGGCTGCCTCGATATTAATAGAAACAGCCTGTTCCTTTATTTGGTACACAAATAACCCGAGCAGGTGGCAACGCCAATGGTTTTCATGTAACGCAAAGCAACCAGTCATCAATTTATGCTTCGACAAATGCAGTTGTACCAACCTATACAGCCGTTGCTAATACCGGTGGTACGCTGAATGCCTTAACCGGTTATTTTTTGTATGTACGTGGCGACCGTAGTATGGACATGCAGATACTACTTGCACCCGGTATGCCAACCAGGAGTACAACCTTACTAACAATACTATATTACAAGGAACACAAACTTCATTCACAAATGGTTTTGTGGGTGGTGGTGCTTTAAATTTACCCCGGCGCTGTTTAGTAATGCAAACCTAAAGGCAGAGTTGATGGACGGTTTCCTGAATACCCGAACATTGTTAAGTGTTACCGCTCCATCGGTGGTGCCGTTTATAGTAACTGCAGATCCGGCTTCAAAAGCATCCGATCGGTTTAAGGTGGTGTTCGGTGCATTCGGTGGCCTCGCAGTTGATGCAATTACCATTAAAGCCCGCCAACAAAATAATGGGGTGCAGGTAGACTGGACTTCAAAAACTGAAATAGATATGGCAAGTTATGAAGTTGAAAAGTCAACGAATGGCACTTACTTTGCAAAAGTTAAAACAACTCCTGCAATTGGCAACAGCACAACACCGGTTAGTTATAACTGGTTTGATGCCAACCCCAGTATGGGCTCAAATTTTTACGGTGTAATAGGCATTGATAAGGCTGCCAATACACGTTACAGCGAAATAGTAAAAGTGATGTTTGGCAAAAGAGAACCTGCAATCGTTGTGTATCCTAACCCGGTAAAAAACCGCACAATATTTGTACAGTTAAATGACATGCAAATAGGTAATTACCAGTTGTGGTTGATCAGTACAGCCGGACAAGTTGTGTATACTCAATCGTTAAAACACACTGGTGGCAATGCAAACCAAACAATAACACTGGGCAGCGAGTTAGCCAATGGGGTTTACCTGGTGCAAATAACATCGCCAAATAATATAAAAACAACCAAGGCTTTAGTTATAAGCGACTAAGGTCGAAATAAAAATAGTATTTGAATGATTTAAATGCGGCCCATATAAAGATCTTTTGAGAGGCCCTAACCTCTCAAAAGATTTTGGTTCGCTCTTTAAAAAGAATAAAACTTTAGTATGCCTTACGAATCGACTTACATGAAAAAAAATATCTATTGCCTCATCATTTGCATGCCGTTGCAATATGCCGCAGTTGCGCAGGAAACTTCGCTTTCCGATTCTTCCAAAACACTGAACGAAGTAGTTATAACCGCTTTTGAACAAAACCGGGTCGTTAGTTTTGGCACAATTGTAAAGGTTATAAATAATACCAACGCCGACAGGCACAATAAAACATCCCTGGTTCATGCTTTTAATTCGATTGCAGGTGCAAGAATGGAAGAACGTTCTCCGGGAAGTTACCGCATTAATATTCGCGGTAGTTCACTACGTTCTCCTTTTGGTGTTCGTAATGTAAAAGTTTACTGGAACGATATTCCTATAACGGACCCGGGTGGCAACACGTACTTCAACCAGTTTTCATTCAATAATTTTTCTTCGATAGAAATATTTAAGGGCCCTGCCGGCAGTATGTATGGTGCAGGTACCGGCGGGTTGTTGTTAATGCATAGTTTTAGTAATGCCTGGCAGCCGGGCGTAAGTATGGAATATGTTACCGGTAGCTACGGATTGCAAAATATTTTTTCATCTGTTGGCTTTGGCGAAAAGAACAGCCGAAACCAGGTAACATATAATCATACTGAAAGTGATGGCTACCGCAGTCATACCAAAAGCAAAAGAGATAATGTTAGTTTCGTATCTCAGATCAAATTTTCGGACAAGCAACAACTAACCAGCAGTTTACTGTACAATAACTTATTTTATGAAACACCGGGCGGACTAAACAAAACTGAATTTCTAGCCAACCCAAAACAAGCACGGCCCGCCGCAGGGGCTTTTCCAAGCGCAGATGGAGCCAAAGCCGCCATCTACCAGAAAAATTTTACGATCGGCATTAATCACCGGTATAATTTTGCACCAGGATTTATAAATGCTACGTCTGTTTTTGGCACAATAGCGCAAATACAGAACCCCACATTTCGCAATTATGAAAGACGTAACGAGCCGGGCTTTGGTGGACGAACATCATTTATTTATGAAAAAAAAATAAACCAAACCAACATACAACTGATTGCCGGGGCAGAATTACAGAAAGGATTTTTTAATACACAGGTTTCAAAAAATAAGAATGGCAATGCCGATACGCTGCAAACCAATGATGACATAGAATATTTTACAAGTAGCATTTTTTTTCAGGGCGATATCAGCATTAAAGAAAACTGGATCATTACAGCAGGCGCCAGCATCAATAAGTCGAAAGTAGATTTTGCAAGGCTGAATAGTTACCCTGTTCTGCACCAGGGGCGTACTTATAAAAATGAATTATCACCACGTGTTGCTGTTCAGAAAAAATTCAAAAAAGGCCATGCAGTTTTTGGAAGCGTTGCAAGGGGTTTTTCTCCACCAACCATTTCTGAATTGCTACCATCTACCGGTGTAATCAGTACTTTTTTAGAAGCTGAAGAAGGTATTAATTATGAACTGGGCGGAAAACTTTTTTTATTAAAAGGAAAGCTGCGGCTGGAAGCTACTGGTTTTTATTTTAAACTAAACAATGCATTGGTAAGCCGTAAAGACAGTTCTAATGCCGACTATTTTGTGAACGTGGGAAACACCAAACAAAAAGGAATTGAAATAAGTGCCGATTATTCTTCGTCTTTTTTTAAAAGTGCCGTGTTTGATAACATCAATATAAAAACAGCTTACACCTTAAGCGATTTCAGGTATGGCAATTTAAAAAAAGGAAGTAACGATTTTTCAGGTAAAAGATTACCAGTGTGCCAGCACATACGTTTGCCATGTTGGCAGATATACAGTTTAAGTATGGAATTTATGTTAACAGCACGCTGTATTATGCAACCCGGATATTTTTAGATGATGCAAATACAGTTGAAGCAAATGCCTATAATGTGTTGGGCTGTAGAGCAGGCTGGAAGCCAGGTATAAAATCGAGGTTAAAAATAAATTTATATGCCGGGGTTGATAATCTTCTAAATGAAACCTATAGCCTTGGGAATGATATAAATGCCGCTGCCGGACGTTATTACAATGCTGCACCCAACAGAAATTTTTATGCCGGTCTTTCATTTCAATGGGGCTATACTCCGAAAAAATAATTTAATTTTCAGCCTATACAAATGATGCAGCCCAAATGGCTGCATCATTTTATTTATACTGTCTGATAAAATTTATAATTTAGTAAGTTTACTTGTTAGTCGGCTGACCAACAACTTACATTGTCCTCTTTGTGGTAAATTAAACGTGATACCCGAAAGTATCTTGTTACTTTTGTACCGATGTACACACATAAAAAGTCCCTTGGGCAACATTTTTTAAAAGATGAGCATGTTATTGCCCGGATCATTGATGTTTTAAAAGAAGATACTTTTAATAATCTGCTGGAAGTAGGCCCCGGTGCAGGTGCTTTAACCAAACACCTCATAAATTTGCCGGGCGTGAATTTTAAAGCGGTGGAGCTGGATGAAGAAAAGGTGGTGTATCTCTCAAAAAAATATCCGGCACTCGAAGAAAAGCTGATTCACCAAAGTTTTTTGGACATGGATAAACCGTTTGAAGAACCATTTACGGTGATCGGTAATTTCCCCTATAACATTTCTACACAAATTTTATTTAAAGTACTCGAATGGAAAGATGACGTGCCATGCATTATTGGTATGTTTCAAAAAGAAGTGGCCCAGCGGGCTGCCTCCAAAGAGGGTAGTAAAGTGTATGGTGTGTTAAGTGTGTTGATGCAGGCTTATTACGAAATAGAATATTTATTTGATGTAAGCAACGAATGTTTTGATCCGCGACCAAAAGTGCAAAGCGGCGTAATACGTATGAAAAGAAAAGCCACGGCATTGGAATATAAAAGTGAACGTGCTTTTTGGGTATTGGTTAAAACTGCTTTTAACCAGCGCCGCAAAACCATGCGTAATGCTGTTAAAAGTTTATTCCCTGCAGATGTGTTACAGGATGAAATATTTTTAAAACGTGCCGAGGCACTGAGTGTAGAAGACTTTGCTGCACTGACATTTAGAATGGTCTAAAAATTATTGCATTGTTGAAAATGGGGTTGTAATCTATATTTATTTACATTGCTTTAGTTGTATTTTTGTAGTATGAGTTTTACACTTCAAAATAAAGTAAGGATAGTAACGGCTGCTGCATTGTTCGACGGGCATGATGCAGCCATTAATATCATGCGCCGCATCATGCAAAGTAAGGGCGCAGAGATCATTCACCTGGGCCACAACCGCAGCGTGGCCGAAATTGTAGAATGTGCCATTGAAGAAGATGTGCAGGGCATTGCCATTACCAGTTACCAGGGCGGCCATGTAGAGTTTTTTAAATACATGAAGGACTTGCTGAATGAAAATGGTTGCGGCCATATAAAAATATTTGGCGGCGGCGGCGGTACCATTCTTCCTTCTGAAATAGAAGAATTGCATAATTACGGAATAACCAGAATTTACAGTCCGGACGACGGCAGGCATATGGGGCTTGAAGGAATGATCGAAGATGTGGTAAAGAACTGTGACTTCCCGGCCTCCCCTAAATCCCCTCCCAAGGAGGGGACTTTGAAGCACGCTGCTAACGGCAACGGCACTTATGCTTTAAAAGAGTGGAGAGACGTAAAGACAATCGCCCGTGCTATTACAATGGCCGAGAATGGCGAAAATTACCTGCATCTATTTAATGGAAAAGCAGATCATGAATATTTTGAAACAGCCGATAAGCGTTCTTATATATCTATAAAAGAATTTGTTTTACATAATCGGAGTAAACCAACAGAAGCCGAAAATGCTTTGTGGCAATATTTAAGAGATAAACAACTTGATGGAATTAAATTCAGAAGACAGCATATTATTGATAAATACATTGCTGATTTTATTTCATTGGAAAGTAAATTAATTGTTGAAGTAGATGGTTCAATTCATCAGTTGCCGGAAAATAAAGAAAGCGACATCCAGCGCACGGAAAGGTTAAATGAACTCGGTTATACGGTTATCAGATTTACTAATAATGAAGTACTGCATGATATAGAAGCTGTAACCGGTTCCATCAAAGAAAAGTGGCGTCAGTTAGTAGGATCTAAAGTCTCCCCCATGGGGGGAGATTTAGAGGGGGCCCCTGTATTAGGTATTACCGGCACAGGTGGCGCAGGAAAATCTTCTGTAACAGATGAGATCGTTCGTAGGTTTTTAAATGCATATACTGATAAAACCATTGCTGTAATTTCTGTTGATCCCTCCAAGAAAAAAACAGGCGGTGCGTTATTGGGCGACAGAATTAGAATGAATTCCATTTCCTCTCCACGTGCTTACATGCGTAGCCTTGCAACAAGAGAAAGTGATAAAGCATTGAGTGAATATGTACAGGAAGCCATCGACATCTGTAAAGCAGCCAATTATGATTTTATTATTTTAGAAAGTGCAGGCGTAGGACAAAGCGATGCTTCCATCCTTGATTATGTAGATGTAAGTATGTATGTGATGACACCTGAATACGGTGCCGCATCTCAACTTGAAAAAATAAATATGCTTGATTATGCCGATTTGGTCTGCGTAAATAAATTTGATAAGGCCGGTGCGTTGGATGCATTGCATGATGTTCGCAAGCAATTCAAACGTAATCATGCTTTGTGGACTGCAAAAGATGAAGAGTTACCGATCATTGGCACCATTGCCGCACAGTTTAATGATGCCGGTGTAAATGAATTGTTTGAAAGACTGATGGAAAAGGTAGCGGAGAAATGCAACGTAAGATTTTCCGGAGAGTTAGCGCATCGTGGGCATACGACAGATACTTTCAGCCAGTCCACCATCATTCCGCCTAAAAGAATAAGATACCTGGCAGAAATTGCTGAAACAAATAAAGCCTATGACGAATGGGTGCTGGAACAGGCACAAATTGCAACGCAACTTTATCAATTAAACGGTACACTCTCTCTAATAAAAGAAAAACTCGGTGCTGAATTGGAATCTAAAGTTTTAACTGTTGGGGTAGATCTCGAAGGGGCCTTACATCCTGAATGTAAAAAATTAATTCAATCATGGCCGGATGTTGTTGAACGTTACAAAAAAGAATTCTACGAATTTAAAGTAAGGGATAAAGTTTTTAAGCAACCGCTTACTTATAAAAGTTTATCAGGTACTGTGCTCTCAAAAGTTATCTTACCAAAGTATAAAGATTGGGGCGATATTTTAAAATGGCAGTTGCAGGAAAATGTTCCGGGCGAATTCCCTTTTACCGCCGGTGTGTTTCCCCTAAAGCGTGAAGGCGAGGATCCTACACGGATGTTTGCGGGGGAAGGCGGACCGGAAAGAACAAACAGGCGGTTTCATTATGTAAGTCTGGGACAGCCTGCAAAGCGCCTCAGCACTGCATTTGACAGCGTAACGCTATATGGGGAAGATCCGGATCACCGTCCGGATATTTATGGAAAGGTTGGCAACAGCGGCGTAAGTATCGCTTCGGTTGATGACGCAAAAAAATTATACAGTGGTTTTGATCTTTGTGATCCTAAAACTTCTGTGAGCATGACGATCAATGGCCCTGCACCTATGTTGCTGGCATTTTTTATGAATGCTGCCATTGATCAGCAATGCGAAAAATATATCCTGGAGAACAACCTGAAAGATGAAGTAAATAAAAAGATCGAAGCATTATATAATGTCGACGGCCTTCCAAAATATGTTGGAGTAGATGGTAAAGAAATTGTTCCGGTAAAAGGTGAGTTAGACGGTGCCCTTCCCCAGGGCAATGATGGTTTAGGGTTGCGCCTTTTAGGCTTAAGCGGTTCTGATGTTTTACCCGCAGATGTGTATGAACAAATTAAAGCAAGAGCTTTAGCAACGGTAAGAGGAACTGTTCAGGCTGATATTCTAAAAGAAGACCAGGCACAAAATACATGCATATTTTCCACCGAGTTTGCTTTAAAGCTTATGGGTGATGTGCAGGAATATTTTATTAAGAATGCAGTGCAGAATTTTTACAGTGTAAGTATCAGTGGCTATCATATTGCCGAAGCCGGCGCTAATCCTATTACGCAACTGGCGTTCACTTTATCTAACGGTTTTACTTATGTAGAGTACTACTTAAGCCGTGGAATGAATATTGATGACTTTGCACCCAACCTTTCTTTTTTCTTCAGCAATGGTATGGATCCTGAATATAGTGTGATTGGAAGAGTAGCAAGAAGGGTCTGGGCAAAGGCAATGAAGAATAAATACAAAGCCAACAGCCGTTCTCAAAAATTAAAATACCATATTCAAACTTCCGGTCGCAGTTTGCATGCCCAGGAAATTGATTTTAACGACATACGTACAACCCTCCAGGCCTTGTATGCTATTTATGATAACTGCAATTCTTTACACACTAACGCTTATGATGAGGCCATTACAACGCCTACAGAAGAAAGTGTCAGGAGGGCAATGGCTATTCAATTGATCATCAACAGAGAGTTAGGAACTGCAAAGAATGAAAATCCCAACCAGGGTGCTTTTTTGATTGAAGAGTTAACAGATATTGTGGAAGAGGCTGTGATGGCGGAGTTTCAGCGTTTGACAGAACGGGGTGGTGTGTTGGGCGCTATGGAACGCATGTATCAGCGTAATAAAATTCAGGAGGAAAGTTTGTACTACGAAACTTTAAAACATACCGGTGAATACCCCATCGTTGGTGTAAATACTTTCTTAAATAAAAAAGGCAGCCCCACTATTTTGCCAACGGAAGTGATCAGGTCGACCACAGAAGAAAAAGAATTCCAGATAAAAACCTTGAATGCTTTTCACAAGCGGCACGAAGCTAAAAGTGCAGCCATGCTAAAACAGTTACAACAGGCAGCAGTTAATAACGAAAACCTTTTTGCTGAGTTAATGGAAACTGTAAAGTATTGTTCGCTGGGGCAAATTACGAATGCACTTTATTCTGTTGGCGGACAATACAGACGAAATATGTAATTGTCGTTCTTAACTTTACTGCAATAAAAAACCGGAACAATCGGTTCCGGTTTTTTAATATGCTCTGATAATTATCTGCCCAAAGGAACTATCAGTGACACTTTAAATTGCCTGCCCCGGTTACTTGCAAAACTGTTTTGAAGTCCCGGAATGGAAATACGCTCAGTAGATGTTTTAAGTTTTGCCTTTCTTGCCTCACGCTTTAGATCGCTTGCTTTATTTGAAAAATGTATACTGGTTAAAGCAAGAGCTATCCCTGCCGCAGCTCCTGCAGCACCTATAATAATTTCGGTGGTGTATTTTTTATCACTGTATCCAATAAAATTGCCCATGTTATCATAAATAGCTTCACTATCACCAATTTCATTTTGCAAAAGCCCGTAAATTAATGTACCAATACCGCCAGCTGCTATAACCGGTCCGGTAGCAACCATGATGGTACTGGTTGTTCTTGCCCTGCGTGATTTACGCATCAATTCATCATAGTCTCCACCTTGTGCAAAAGCTGTACTGGTAACAAGCAACAAGATTAAACTTGCAAATAAAGTTCTCATATGTGTAGTTTTAGTTTTGAAAGGGCAAAGATATGAGAAAATCGTACCTAAAAAATAGCCCTGGTATATTGAGGACCATTGACGGGAAAAGTTTGGTCAGCTCACTTTAACTCTTCACATTCATAGCCTGCAGAGGAAACTATGCTTTCCACTTCTGTGGCAGGTATGTTTTCTGCAACCACCCTTAGAATTTTGTCGCAATCATGGAGATCCACGTTCCATTCCCTTATATAAGGATGCATGTTTAGTACTGGCCTCACGTTTTTAATGTGCCTGGTATTTGTAAGGTTGGTTTTAAAAACAAGTATTTCCATAACGCAGTTGGTTAAAAGCACAGCCTGATTCATCATTTACTCAGTAGCCATATCGGTTGCTTTATCGGTTGGTGTTGGCCGCATTGACCACCTGCCACCACACTTATTTTTCCATTCGGCTTTAAATTTTTCTCTTTCTTCAGGGGTCATTTCAGAAAACTTTTCTTTCATTGCCATCCACTTTTCTTTGTTACGCCATCCTCCGCTGTGGCCTCTTCCAAACCCGCCGAACAGTATTTTGCTTAAAACTAAAATACCCATGGCCTGGAAAAAGCTAATTGTCTTTACACCTGTCACATCCGGTAAAATGCCATTCCACAATAGCATTACTACCCAGGTAAACAAAAATATACCGCCAATAAAAATGGGTACAAACAATACTCCTTTTTTTATCCTGTGATCCATCTTCTTCATAAAATTTATTTTTAATAATTTAATAATTCATCTTTTAGTACCGACAGGCGGTTGCGTAAATGAAGCACTGCATAACGTTTCCGGCTGATAAGTGTGGCCACAGGTTCACCTGTTTGTTCGGCTATATCTTTAAAAGGAACCCCTTCAATTTCATTCAATATAAAAACATCCCTTTGCGCAGGCGGTAATTCATCCAGTGCAGCTTTCAATTCCTCCCAAAAAATATTGCGCAGGTATTCCGTTTCGGGTGTAGAATCTGATGGCAACATCATTTCTTTCCAGTTAAAATTTTCGTCATCACCAGCAGCGCCGCTGAAAATGTCATCTGCAAGCGGCAATTTATGTTTGCGGTAATTATCCGTTATTTTATTGCGGGCAACTTTGTACAACCATCCGGTAGCCTGCTCAATGGGTTCGGTATTTCCGGCAAACTGGTAAAAAACATCCTGCAGTATATCCTCCGCATCTTCCGTGCTGGCCACCCGTTGCTTGATGAATCCAAACAACCGGTTGCTTATTGATTTAATAGTGTTGGTAATATTTTTATTACGCTCGGCAGTCATTTCTATGGCTAAAGTCATTGCATCATCTTTCTATTTTTTAAAGACGAATAAGCAACAACAATGTTTTAATGTACAGTAAATATTTTTAAGATAGCCTTTCCTGTTCTAAATCAGCAGCGGATTTAGTAATAAAAATCCAGTACAGCATTGGTACCGTATTTTTTATGAGGTTGTATGGATACACCAATTTTTGCGTAGTCACTGAGAAGAACGGTCCGGTGGCCAAG
Source organism: Chitinophagaceae bacterium (assembly GCA_031416815.1). Classification (GTDB taxonomy): domain Bacteria; phylum Bacteroidota; class Bacteroidia; order Chitinophagales; family Chitinophagaceae; genus Ferruginibacter. Next base: position 9,025 of record JANOUJ010000216.1, on the reverse strand, counting down.
CGAGGGAATTCCTTCATCAATAAGAAGCGATAGAACGATATCAAGCGGATCTTCACGGCCATAATCACAACATTCGCCGTAATAATGCTTCTTTAATTTAGCATCATTTGTTTTGCGTTCATGACCCACATAACCAGTAATACCCGATTGGTATGCATGCGCTTTTGCGCTGAGGAAACAGGCGTTATCAGAAGAAAGCATTTGTTTTGGAGCCAGCGTAAGCAGTGTATCAACCAACGATTGAAAATAGTAAGTATCCCCGGCGAGGTATCCGTTCCCCGACAAAGCAGGGTATTTTTTAAGTACGGTTTTGGCAAACAAAGCTGGGTAGGTGCGGATAAGATTTAAAATATAAATGACTTCTTTTTCCGAACCAGTCAGGTAAGCCGCATTGGCTGCTGTATTGCATTTATTGTACTTATGATTATTCCACTCATTGCTGTATTGGGCCAATGGAGAAACTGTATTGCCGGTTATATTTCCCGTTTGTGCAAACAGGAATAAAGAGCTATGCAATAAAAAAATGCTGAAAAAATATTTCATCGGCCTGTTGTACAAAATTTAAATGCAAACTGCCTGTTTTATTGAATAAGAAAAAATATCAGGGCACTTTTTACGAAAGGATTAACAGATATGTACCAAACGTCAATACGTATTTGTCATGTCTTCATCCACACAGATAATATAATCTGCCTTTCCTTTATTTTCGGCCAGCAGTTCTTTTATATTTTTTTGAGATACTGTTGTGATAGTTGCATATTTTAAGTCAGGTTGCTTTCTTTTTAAATACCAGTTAATGCCGTCATAATTTTCAGAATGAAAAGCACCGTTATAATGTATAAAAAGATTGCCAGGTTTAAAATGCTGCAAGATAAAATAAGCCATGGTAGCATCTTTAGTAGCCTGTGCCTTGGGCATATTAGGCCCGCCATGCCCGCCCATCATTTCAATCATCTTTACATAGCCGGGCAGTTGGGCATCATAGTCCATTGGCAAGGGAGCCATCCATTTTTTTTCAATCGTTGATAAAGTATCCAGCGCTTCGAACCCTTTTTTTGATACCAGCGAAGCATACCGCCTTGGAATATTGGTGGCAATAAAAGTTGCTTTTTTTTCTTTGGCAAAATCTACAATCGGAGCATAATCTGTGTTGTAATTTTTCCAGAGCCGGGCTGCGGAGTCAAGCCCCTTGGCTGATATTTTACCGGCCAGGTAATCATCCAATGCCTGCTGGTTATCTGCTTCAAACATTTCGGCACCAAAGGTGAGGGTTCTTTTTTGGCTCAGGTCTTTTGCTACTGCCAACTCAAGCCAATGCGAAATGGCATTATTATGAAACTCGCCAAACAGCACAATATCTTTTTTTGCAAGTTGTTTGATCATTTTATTATACGATACTTTTTTCCCTTCAGCATTATACAGGATATAAGCGGGCTTTTGCTGGGCAAAAGCTATGATTGAATTTGTAAGTACTGCGATGAAAAGAAAGTATTTCTTCATAAAATCAGTTTAATAAAATAAGATAAAGTACACCTGAATAATAAACATAAAGATACAAAGGCAAGTGCCATCGCAATAATTATCAAGGTCCCGTATGAATTATTGTAAAATTTATTTTCAAACTATATTTTAACCACTAACTATCCGTAAATTTACAGACTATAACTTTTAAACCCCATAAGTTTATGGCTTCTACAAAATCTTATGCAGCGCAGGCTGCAACAACTCCACTTGCTCCATGGACGATTGACAGGAGAGACCCCGAACCTCATGATGTTCAAATTGATATTAAATACTGTGGCGTTTGCCACAGTGATTTGCATACCGCACGAGGTGAATGGGGAGGTACAGTCTATCCCTGCGTGCCCGGTCATGAAATTGTGGGTGTAGTAACTGGCATTGGCAACCAGGTTAAAAAATTCAAAGTGGGAGACCTTGCAGGTGTGGGATGCCTGGTTGATAGCTGCCGGGAGTGTGAAAACTGTAAAGATGGGCTTGAACAATTTTGTTTAGAGGGGATGGTTGGCACCTATAACGGTCAACAAAAGGATGGAAGTGGAAATACCTACGGTGGCTATAGCAAATCAATTGTTGTGGATGAGGAATTTGTTTTGAGCATATCTGATAAATTACCATTGGATGGCGTTGCACCGTTGCTCTGTGCCGGCATTACCACTTATTCTCCCTTGCGTCATTGGAAAATAGGGAAAGGACATAAGGTTGCCGTACTTGGTTTGGGTGGGCTTGGGCATATGGGTGTAAAACTGGCTGTTTCTATGGGAGCAGAAGTGACGATGCTAAGTCACACTGCTTCAAAAGAAAAAGATGCCCAGCGCCTTGGGGCACACCATTTTGTACTTACAAGTGATGCCGAACAGATCAAAAAAGTAACAGGGAGTTTTGATTTTATCCTGAATACTGTTTCTGCAGATCATGATTATAATTTTTACCTCGGCCTATTGAAGGTAAATGGTGTAATGGTTTGTGTAGGAGCACCTCCTTCACCTGCACAGGTACCTGCTTTCAACCTTATTTTTGGTAGAAAAAGTATTGCAGGTTCATTAATTGGTGGCATTGCTGAAACGCAGGAAATGCTTGATTACTGTGCCGAACATAATATTGTAAGCGATGTGGAAGTAATTGCAATGAAAGATATTAATGAAGCTTATGAAAGAATGCTGAAAGGAGATGTGCGGTACCGATTTGTAATTGATATGGCGACGCTGTAAGTAATTAGTATTTGGTATTTTAAAATTGAAGTTACGTTTTAACGGATATTGAAAGAAAGCTGTCAGCAATGGCAGCTTTTCTCTTTTTTTGACCGCCTGCATAATTTGTTTTATTGTAACTTTCCATAAATAGCAGCTATGAAGTATTCTATATTTTTATTGATGTTTTTGGTCGTCTTTGGCAACAGCTGTACTACGGGCAAATACGCTGCCAGCAATAAAGTGTATAAACAACAGGCAAAGACATTTGCCAATGAGCTAAAAAAACAGCCGGCTGATGTTGACAGTGCCATGATGGCTGCGCAATGGGTAGGCACCACCAATTTTGGAATGCGTAAACCAAATTTTGTCATTTTGCACCATACAGCACAAAACGGCTGCGATACTACACTTAGAACTTTTACCTTGCCACGTACACAGGTAAGTGCCCATTATGTTATTTGTAAAGACGGAACCATTAACCACATGTTAAGCGATTACCTTCGGGCCTGGCACGCAGGTGCCGGCAAGTGGGGAAATGTTACAGATATAAACAGTGTAAGCATTGGTATTGAACTTGACAATAATGGGTTTGAACCGTTTACCGAAACACAGATAAACAGTTTGTTGCAGGTGCTCAAAAAATTAAAAAAAGACAACAATATACCAACCGCTAATTTTATTGGCCATGCAGATATCGCTCCCAAAAGAAAAGTGGACCCCAATAAATATTTTCCATGGAAGCAGCTGGCAGCGTATGGATTTGGTTATTGGTATGATACCCTGAATGTAAACCTGCCTCAAAACTTTGATGCTATGCAAGCCTTACGCATCATTGGCTACGACATCAAGGATTCGGTCGCTGCTATCGGTGCCTTTAAACTCCATTTTGTACAGCAGGATGGGGAGGCAAAACTTACTGATGCTGACAAAAAGATCATTTACGACCTGTACAGAAAATATTAGCGTTTAAAATATTTTCCGATCGCCGGAAGCTTTGCAAGTTCCTTTGCTTCAACCCGGCTAACAAACCACCCAAAGCCGGCAAACAACACAAAGCCGGTACCTAAAGAGAATAGATAATTACCAGGGATGAGCTTGATCAGTCCAAAGTGTATAAAATAAATAAGTATCACCAGGGTGATGTAGGAGATAAGTTTTTTTACTGCATAAGGTATCGGGTAATATTTTTGTCCCAGCAAATAACTGCTCACCATCATAAATAAGTAACAACAAAATGTTGCAACGGCTGCACCGGTATAATGCCAGATCGGAATAAGAACAATATTTAAAACGATGGTAATGGCTGCGCCGCAAATAGTAATGGCTGCACCATACATATTTTTATTGGTGAGTTTGTACCAAACACTCAGGTTGTAATAAATACCTAAAAAAATATTACCCAGTGCCAATAAAGGCACAACCTCCAAACCTTCTGTCCAGCCTGGGTTTGCAAAAGTTATAAATAGCCATCGGAATGCATCTAAGAATAAACCGATAAACAGGAGCATAAAACAACAGGCGATCACAAAAAACTTCATTACCCTGGCGTAAGTTTTTTGTGCATTTTCATCTTTGCTTTCGTTAAAGAAAAAAGGTTCGGCTGCCATACGGAATGCTTGTATCATGATGGTGATAAGCAATGCAATACGGAAGATGTTTGCAAAAATACCCAACTCATGATCGGCTTCGTTCTGCGGCAGATCAACCACATGCCGGTAAATCAATCGGCTCAATACGTCGTTCACCATGCCGCCCAATCCTACAATTATTAAAGGAGCACTATAACGCATCACTTCTTTCCAGAGTGTAAAGTCAAAACGGATCTTTATCTGTCTTATTTCTTTTGAAAGAATTAAAAGGGTAAAAAGGCTGCCGCAAAGATTGCCCAGCAGGTAATAACCAAGTCCAATATCTTTATTGTAAATGCTGCTTAAAAAATTATCAGGATCTGATTCAAGTATTTTTGGAATAACACCCAGGAAAAGAATGACAACACAAACATTTAAAACGATGCCCGCTACTCTGGCAAAAGCGTAGCGCCGTGGCCTGTTCTCCTGCCTCAATTTAGCGAAGGGTAAAGTGTTTAAATTATCTACCGCAATGATGGCGATCATCCACAGAATATAATCAGGATGTTGGTTAAGATCGCTGGCATTTACCAACGAATCTTTACAAAGCAATAAAAGCAGTGTAAATAAAATGCTGCTGAATAAAAGCGAGAGCGATAAGGTGTTGTACAGCTTTTGCTTATCGTGTGTTTGAGAAAAACGGAAGTAAGCGGTTTCCAAACCATAAGCGTACAGCACATTTAAAAACGGGATGATCGTGTACACCTGCACTAGGTCGGCGGTTTTTTCGGGCATCGCCACAAAAAAAGGTAAAGCCATGTTCATTAAATACCCCAGGAAACGACTGGCAATGGTAGGCACGCCATACCACAATGTTTGTCCCGCTAATTTTTTAATACCGCTCAACTATGTTTTGGTTTTAAGTTCAAATTTACCTTTATATTTTTTAAATACAGATGTGTGCTGTAATTTTCTGATGCAGGTGATGAAACGGTTTATTTTCTTAATTTAAAAAGCTGTCAGGCTGAGTTTGTCGAAGCCGGAACTATTTGAAAAGAACCTTTATTTTTTGTAAACCCGCCTTCGACAAGCTGCTAATGACAAGTATTTTAAAAGGTTGGTAAACAATTTTTTACAAAATTGAATTTAGCCACGAAGACTCAAAGCCACAAAGGGAAAATGCTACGCATTTTTTCTGCTTCGTGCCTTTGAGCCTTCGTGGCAACTTTCTCTTTCGCAGCGAAGCTGAGAAATTTTTTTTCTTATTGTCATTTGCAAAGAGCTTAATTTTTTTTATGAGTGCCTCAGGCTGACAGACTACTGGAGAAACGACCATTCAAACCCGATTATATTATTTTGCAAACCTTGGATTTTTTGTCATGCTGGTATCGGTAAGTGTATTTAAGAAATATATCAGCTCATATTTCTGTGCATTGGTAATGGATATTTTATTTGCCAGCAACGGATCTAAAGTAGGGTGTGAAGTGATAATGCCATTACGATAGTGTTCTATTACAGAACCCAGCGTTTGAAACCTGCCATCGTGCATATATGGTAAACTAACCCCCACATTGCGCAGGCTGGGCACTTTAAATTTAAGCGAATCTTTTGGATCGCCGGTTATTTTCATTCTTCCAAAATCATGTAACAAGGTATTTATTTCAAGGCCGTTGTTTCTAAAACTATTATCGGTAAACAATGGTTCTTTATGGCAGGACGCACAGGTGGCTTTGAAAAGTTTATAACCGTTCTCTTCAGCATAGGTAAATTTCGCTTCGCCTTTTAATACCTTATCGTATTTTGAATTGGACGATACGATAGAACCTGTAAACTGTGCCAATGCCTTTAACATGCGCTGGCTATTGATCTCTTCAGTTCCAAAAGCAGCCTTGAAAAGATTTGCGTAAGCAGTATCTCCTTTTAATTTGATCAAAACATTTTCAAGCGTTTCTCCCATTTCGCCTGGGGATGTGATGGGAGACAACGGCTGCACTTCAATATGATTTATGCCGCCATCCCAATGATACTTTGTCATCCAGGCCAGGTTAAACAAGGCTGGCGCATTGCGTGTGGTATGCTGATCGTTCTGCCCGTGGCTAAAATCATGATCGAAAGTGGAAAAAGCAGCAAACTGCTGGTGACAGTTTCCGCAGGAAGTATTACCATCTTTACTTAGCCTGGAATCATAAAATAATTTTTTACCCAGTTGAAAACCCTGTTCACTCAACCGGTTCTTTGCAAAAATATTAGAGGTTGGTTTGGGCCAGCCGGCCGGTATTTTAAATTCCAGGTAATCGGGTAGTTTACCATCAGCAAATGCAATGGATGTTTTATCTGCAGCGCCGATCAGCAATGCAGACAATGTTGTACAAACAGCAAGGAATATGATAATTTTTGTTTTCATGACCTCACCCCAACTGAGCTACGCCCGTTCCTTTGCAAGGAACTCCTGAAGGAGAGGGGCTTAGAGCCTACAGGCAAAATGATTTTAATGATACACATCGTTTTTTATGATGGTTAATTTACTACGTCTTTTATGCTGAACATTTTACTATAGTTGTCTGCAATTTTTTTTGCCAATGCGCCCGGCGTGCTGCAAACTGCATGCTCAGCAATTTTTATATCGTTCGGCTGCTGCCACCAGGTATCAATATCAGCTTCGATGATGATCTCACTGGTTTTACCTTGCTGTATGTTTAAAATTTTACCGGGTGGAAACTTCAGCGAAATATTTTGCAACACATTATTTTCTCCCATAAATCCACCAATATGAAACTCCAGTTTATTGTTGACCAGTTTCGATTGCGGTGACCGGCCTTCCATCTTTGCCATTACATAGCCGGTATTCCATGTCCAGAACATATCATTCAGCGGATCGAGGGCACCGGTTTGTGCACCGCTAACATTGTGCAGGCTATCTACACCAAGCATAAAATTCAATGCATCGTAATTGCCAATAGCTATAGGAAAACTAAAATGCAGATCATTGGTTTTGCTTTCATCAATCAAGTGATAACAATCTGGCTTTGCGAAGGGATAGGAACAGGTAAATTGGACCACTTTTCCTCTTATCAATGAAGCATAACTAATGTAATATTTGAATTTAGTTACGGAATATAATTCACCAAAAGGATTTGTATAGGTGCCCGTGTTCAGTTCAAGCGGCTTACCCTTAACTGTATTTACAAAACTTATTTTTACAATGCCGGTATTTGTTGTTGTAATTTTTTCTGGATTGCTATGTGGGCTTAGAAAGGATAGCAGGTACAGGGGAAGCAATAAGAAAATGTTGTTCATACAATTGCCGTTTATACCGACTACATGTTTAAATATTCAAGCCACTCTTCTGTCGGCATCCCGATAGCTATCGGGACCATCTACCATTTCAACGCAGTCCTACGGACTACTTATAAAATGAAGATGGTATTACCAGATCTCCCTGCCGATCTTTTTTCTAAAATCTTTCAGGGTGCCCACTCTCTTTTTTACCTCAATGCGTTTTTCTTTGACAGCTTTTGATGGTTTGGTTGCTTTACGTGGCTTTGGTTTTATAAGCGCTTTGTTTACCAGCGTGTTCATTTTTTTTATTACATCCTGTTTGTTGGCCAATTGCGAACGGTCGGCCTGGCTTTTTACCAGCAAAAACCCTTCGGCGTTTATCTTTTTAAACAATTTATCCTGCAACAATTTTTTTTGTTCCTCATCTGTTAATAACGAAGATCCAATATGCCAATAGCCCTCCACCATGGTTTCTACCTTGTTTACATTTTGGCCTCCTTTTCCGCCACTCCGGGCTGTTTTAAATTTTATTTCGGCACTGATATCCATTTTTCAAATTTACTTTATTTGTTTAAATGCCGGCCGACTTAACTTTTCCTTTACTATCTTTATTTTAATAAGGACAAAAAAATTACATTTGCAAATAAGCAACTAGCCATTGATGTTAAACGGTATATATCATTCATTAGCAGAACGAAAAAGCAACGGTAAAAAATCGTTTGCAGTATTGATTGATCCTGACAAGGTAAATAACCAAAGCATGGAACAATTGATTGACTTAGCCGTTAGCGCCAAAGTAGATTATTTTTTGGTAGGTGGCAGTCTGGTTATTTCAAATTACCTGGATGAATGTTTGCAATTGATTAGAAAAAATTGTGAAATTCCAACCGTATTATTTCCGGGAAGCCCATCACAAATCAGTAAATACGCCGATGCGCTTTTATACCTGTCATTAATCAGCGGCCGAAATCCAGAATTATTAATTGGGCAGCATGTTGTATCGGCGCCTGTTGTAAAACAAAGCGGACTCGAAATTATGCCGACCGGTTATATGGTGGTGGATGGTGGCGCACCAACAACTGTTTCTTATATTTCAAACGCAAGTCCGTTACCGGCTGATAAAAATGAAATTGCAGTTTGTACCGCAATGGCCGGCGAAATGCTGGGCATGAAATTAATTTATATGGATGCCGGCAGCGGCGCCAAACGTGCCATTACCGAAAGCATGATACAGAAAGTTGCCGGTTGCATTGCTGTGCCCCTGATTATTGGCGGCGGTATTATTGAACCCGAAAAAGCCTACCTAAACTGCAAGGCCGGCGCCGATGTAATTGTTGTTGGCAATGCCATTGAAAAAGATCCCAATCTTATAAAAGAAATGGCGGCTGCGGTGCATAGCGTGGCGGTTAAGGTGTAGTGCTGCTTTTTACAAACCCAACGTGCCGAAGGACGTAAGCCATATAAACG